>NZ_JAEVHJ010000316.1:0-7631 GCF_016802855.1 Micromonospora sp. ATA51
CTGGACACAGTTCGTGCACATGTTGGAGTACAAGGCCGCACGGTACGGGCGCAGCTTCCGCCGGATCGGCCGGTTCGCGCCCACATCGCAGACATGCTCCACGTGCGGGCGGCTCGACGGACCCAAACCGCTGTCCGTCCGATCGTGGACCTGCCCATGCGGGGCGGTCCACGACCGGGACGTCAACGCGGCGATCAACATCCTCGCGGCGGGACGCGCCGAGAGCCTAAACGCCTGTGGAGCGCAGGTAAGACCGGCACCCCTGCCGGCACCGCGCCGAGAAGCAGGAATCCACCCGCACACCGCGTGTTCCACACGCAACGTGGAGGGAATCTCCGCACTCTAGGGCGGAGAGAACGTCAATTCGAGAACGCCGGCGGGCGCCCGCTGTGGAACCGACTCGCCCTGGCCCTCGGCCGGCGCGACGGCGTGGCGTTGTTCGGCCGTACCCGCTACCCGGCCCTGGAGGCGACCATCCGCGCGCTGGCGATGAGCCGCACGCTGCTCTGGTCCCGGGTGACCGGCCGGACGGCGGTACTGGACCGCTGGACCTGGTGCCAGTACGTGATCATGGCGGCCCGCGGCGACCGCGGCGGGCGGGCGGTCCGGGCCGCGTACGCGCTCTTTCCCCGGCCGACCGTGGTCTGCTTCCTGGCCACCTCACCGACGGTGGCGAAGGACCGAGTCGCGGCCCGGGGCATCGACACCGAGGAGTTGGCGCACCTGCGGGCGCTGGACGCCGCCTACCGGGCGCTGCCGGAATTCGGGACGTTCGTGGTGGTCGACGGGGACGGCGACCCGGACGAGGAGGCGGCGGCACTGGACCGGGTGGTGTCGCCCCTGGTCGGGCGCTGACCGCGCGCCCGCCGGGCTACATTGTCGATCATGGAGTTCCGCCTGGTGGACCGGCTGCCCACCGTCGGGGAGTTCGTCGCCGTCACGTCCGGCGTCGGCTGGGCCGACGCGTACGACCGGGCGGCGATCCCGGCCTCGCTGGCCGCCTCACTGCACGGGGTGGTCGCGGTCGAGGGCGACCGGGTCATCGGGCTCGGCCGGCTGGTCGGCGACGGGGCGATCTACTACTACCTCCAGGACCTGGCGGTGCTGCCGGAGCGGCAGCGGCGCGGGGTCGGCGCGGCGATCCTGGGCCGGCTGGAGGAGTGGATCGCCGCGCGCGCCTCGTCCCGGACGTTCGTCGGGCTCTTCGCCGCCGGGGAGTCGGTCAGCCTCTACCGCCGGTTCGGGTACGCGGTGCACGACGACCTGACCGGCATGTTCCGCGTCGGCCCCCGCTGAGGCGACGCCCGCCCGAGGAACGGATCTTGGGCAGTCGCCGGTCGTGACCGGCAACTGCCCAAGATCTCAAGCTGTCCGTCAGCCGCGGCGGTTCTGGAGCCAGCGCAGGAGGTCCGACGGGAGGCCCCGGTCCTGCTCCTGTCGTGGCTGGTGGGGCCGCGGGGTCGGCTGCGGCTTCGGCCGCTGCGGGTCGCCGGCCAGCTCACGGCTCGGCGCGGTGAAGTCCTTCACCGGCTGACCGCCGACCGCGGTCTTGATCACCCGGGCCACCGCGTCGATCACCTTCGCCTGCACCGGCGAGCCGACCAGGTCGGTCGAGTCGTCCGGGTTGGCGGCGATGCCGGCGACGGCCACCTGCGGGGTGAAGCCGACGAAGGTCTCCGTGGCGTTCTGCTCGGAGCTACCGGTCTTACCGGCCACCGGCCGGCCGACGATCCGGTCGACCGAGGTCGCGGTGCCGCCGTTGCACTGCCCGTACGCCGACTGCTGGCCGACCGGGCAGCGGGCCGCGTCGGTGGCCGCCCGGGACACGTCGGTGTCCAGCACCTTCTTGCAGGACGGCTGGCCGACGGCCACCTTCGCACCGTTCGCGGCGGTCACCGAGACCACCGGCAGCGGGGTGCAGTACGTCCCCTCGGCGGCCACCGTGGCGTACGCGTTGGCCAGGTCGAGCGGGGTGGTGGCGGCCACCCCGAGGGTGAACGCGCCCCAGTTCTCCGCGTCGTCCTTGGCGAAGGCGGCGTCGGACTCGGCCCGGAACCTGATGCCGAGCCGCTGCGCCATCTCGACCGCCTTCGCCGGCCCGACCTGCTCGGCCAGCCAGACGAAGTAGGTGTTCACGGAGCGGCCGAAGCCGTCCCACATCATCCGGTACCCGTCCATCCACGCCGGGTTGGCGTTGGCCGGGCACCACTTGCCGTCGCAGGTGCCCTCGCCCTCGGCCGCGTACCGGGTGGGCAGCTTGCTCGGGGCGTCGAAGCCGGTCGAGAGCGGCTTGCCGGCCTCCAGCGCGGCGAGCATGGTGAAGAGTTTGAAGGTGGAGCCGGCCTGGTAGCCGTCGACGCTGTCGCCGCCGGAGATCAGCGGGTTAACGGTGTTCGGGTGGTTGGCCTGCCCGGCCGGGTTCTCGTCCAGGCTGTAGTGCCGGTTCACCGCCATGGCGAGCACCCGGCCGGTGCCCGGCTCGACCGCCGCGATCGGCAGGGCACGCTTGTTGTCGTACCCGTAGACGCCGGTGGCCTGCTGCTGCGCGGTCTGCTGGACCTTCGGGTCCAGCGAGGTGACCACGGTGTAGCCGCCGCGGCGCAGCGCCTGCTCGCGCTCCTTGACCGTGTTGCCGAAGGCGGGCTGGGTCAGCCACCACTGGCGGAGGTAGGCGCAGAAGAAGCCCCAGTCGTCGTGCCCCTGGGCGACCGCGGTGCAGCCGTTGGGCTGAGCGGTCGGGTGCAGGGTCAGCTTCTCCGCCTTGGCCGCGGCGGCCTGCGCCGCGCTGATCGCGCCGGTCTCGGCCATGGCGTCGAGCACGTACGCGCGGCGCTCCAGCGCCCGCGCCTTGTCACCGTCGATCGGGCTGTACTCGTCGGGCGACTGCACCAGCCCGGCGAGCAGGGCCGCCTCGCCCAGGGTCAGGTCGGCCGGCGCCTTGCCGAAGTAGCGCTGGCTGGCCGCGGCGACGCCGTACGCCCCGGAGCCGAAGTACGCGATGTTCAGGTAGCGGTTGAGGATCTCGTCCTTGCTGAGGGTCTTCTCCAGCGCGGCCGCGTACCGGATCTCCTGGATCTTGCGCCCGACGGTCTGCTCGGTGGCGGCCTGCCGCTCCTCCGCCGTCCTGGTGGGGTCGGTCTTGAGCACGTTGCGGACGTATTGCATGGTCAGCGTGGAACCGCCCTGCTCGGTGCCGCCGCCGCGGAGGTTGGCGACCAGGGCCCGGGCGATGCCGCGCAGGTCCGCCCCGCCGTGGGAGTAGAAGCGCCGGTCCTCGGCCGAGACGATTGCCTGCCGCATCACCGGGGCGATCTCCGCCAGCGGCACGTCGGTGCGGTTCACGTCGTAGAACGTGGTGATCAGGGTCTTGCCGTCGTTGGCGTAGAGGTAGGAGCGCTGGGGCTGCGCGGGGGTGCGCAGCGCGTCGGGCAGCTCCGCGTACGCCCCGAGGGCCGCCTTGGCGACCGACCCGCCGAGCAGGCCGCCGGGCAGCGCGGCGACCGCGAGGACGAGCCCGGCGAGGGCGCCGGCGAGGAGCACGGTGAAGAGCCGCGACAGCGCGACCGGGGTGACGGCATGCAGCCCAGGATTACCGCGAAAGCCGCCAACCGACCACCCCGCCAGGCAACTGTCAGTTACCTCACGGCGATCTCTCAGCTACGGGCTGGTCATCAGGTGGGCAGGGGGCCGTTCGGGGAGGATCCGGGCACGCCCGGGGTGGAGACGCTGGCGGTGGCGGCGTCCCGGGCGATGGTGGCGGGCACCAGGCGGCCCGAGCGGTAGCCGATGCCGATGCCGGCGACCAGCACGAAGAGCGCGCCGAAGGTCTGCAACGAGCCGATCAGCGCACCGCCGAGGCCGAGCAGCGGGGCGGCGATCATCAGCATGGTCCCGTCGCCGTAGCTGAACATCCCCGACCGGGCGACCGACCACCCGGTGAGGAACCACCCCAGGCTGTAGCAGGTGGCGCCGAAGAGGACCAGGCCGCGCGCGGTGGTCCCGAAGACCGGGGTCTGCTCGGCGAGCCCGGCGAACGGCAGCATCAGCACGGTCCCGGCGATGCTGACCAGCAGGCCGGCCGCGGCGACCCGGCGGCAGCGGGTGGCGGCGAGCAGCCCGGTCAGGGCCAGCAGGGCGAGCAGCCCGAGCCAGACCGCGGCCACCCAGCCCACCAGGTAGAGCGACCGGCCGTCGGCCGGGTACGGGTCGTTGCCCACGCCACCGTCACTGGTCATCGCCACCGCGCCGTAGAGGATCGCGTACGCGGGCAGCAGCCAGACCGCCGCACGGGCGAACCGCCGCACCGACCAGGCCCAGCTCGCGTTGGTGGCCGGGGCGGCCGGCCCGGGGTCGGAGACGAACGGCAGCACCCCGAACCCGCCCCCGGTACGCCGGGTGCCCAGCGGACCGGCGGGATCGTGCGCGCCGGGCACCGGTTCCCGGGACCACAAACTGTTCGCCGGATCCTTCATGCGTCACCTCGCTCGCCTGCGGGCGGCGCGGGACGCGTACGGCGCCCCGGCTCCTGCTCACCACCCGTCCTCAGACCGATCGTGGCAGGCGCCGGGGCGTCGCATGAGTGTTTCTCGCATTTGCCGCCCGGCTCGGACGGCGGCCGGGTCAGCCCCGCTCGCGCTGGTCCGACGGGTCGTTGAGCAGGCTCTCCGGGGAGACCGGCTCCGGCGCGGGCAGCCCCTGCGGCTTCGCGCCGCCGGTGGCCTGCGCCTCGGCGACGCGTACCTCGTCGTGGATCTGCTGGGCCGCAGCGGCGGCAGCCTGCGCCGCCTCGGCGGCCTCGCGCTCGACCTGGCTCGCGCGGTCAGCCGCTTCCGGCGCCGGGAGGTCACCCACCATCTGGCTCAGACCACCCAGCGCGCCGCCCATCCCCTCGAGAGCCTTGGTCAGCTCCGCCGGGATGATCCAGACCTTGTTGGCGGTGCCGTTGGCGATCTGCGGCAGGGCCTGGAGGTACTGGTACGCGAGCACCTTCTGACTCGGGTTGGCCTGGTGGATGGCGTCGAAGACGGTACGGATCGCCTTCGCCTGGCCCTCCGCCTGGAGGATCCGGGCCTGCCGGTCACCGTCGGCGCGGAGCACGGCGGACTGCTTCTCACCCTCGGCGGTGAGGATCTGCGACTGCTTGTGGCCCTCGGCCGTGAGGATCGCCGCCCGGCGGTCCCGCTCGGCGCGCATCTGCTTCTCCATCGAGTCCCGGATGCTCGCCGGCGGCTCGATCGCCTTGATCTCGACCCGGGTGACCTTGATGCCCCACCGGCCGTGGTCTCGTCCAGCACCCCGGAGAGGTGCCGGTTGATCTCATCCCGGCTGGTCAGCGCGCGCTCCAGGTCCAGCGAACCGATCACGTTGCGCAGCGTGGTGACGGTGAGCTGCTCGATGGCCTGGAGGAAGCTCGAGATCTCGTAGGTCGCCCGGACCGCGTCGACCACCTTGAAGTAGAGCACCGTGTCGATCGAGACCACCAGGTTGTCCGAGGTGATCACCGGCTGCGGCGGGAAGCTGACCACCTGCTCCCGCATGTCGACCTTGGTGCGCACGGCGTCGATGAAGGGGACCAGCAGATTGAGGCCCGGGTTGAGGGTGCGCTTGTACTTGCCGAGCCGTTCGACCACGTCCTGGCGCTGCTGCGGCACGATGCGCACCGCCTTGATCAGCGTCACCACGACGATCAACGCCACGGCGGCCAACAGCACCAATGCAAAGTCCATACCGTTCACCTTTTCGCTTCGGGAAGCTCACCGGGGTGGGAAATGTCGTCCTGCCAGACCAGGGCGGTGGCGCCCCGGACCTTGATCACCTGCACCCGCTCACCGGGGGAGATACTCTGCGTCACGTCGTACGCGCGGGCGCTCCACAGCTCGCCGTCGATCTTGACCATGCCGTGCTCGGCGTCCACCGGTTCCAGCACCAGCGCGGTGGAGCCCTCGATCGCCTCCACGCCGAACGGCTGGTCGCCGCTCTCCAGCGCGGACTGCGCGTGCCGCCGGATGACCGGCCGGACCAGCGCCACCGAGAGCGCGGAGACCACCGCGAACACCAGCGCCTGCAGCGCCACGGGGGCACCGAGCGCGGCGGCCCCGGCGGCGGCGAACGCCCCGGCCGCGAACATGATCAGGAACAGCGTCGTCGTGAAGATCTCGGCGACCGCCAGCACCACACCCAGCACGATCCACACCACGGCGTCCACACGGCAATCGTGACACGTCGACGCACGCGGCAGCGCCCCGCGATGATCAGTAAGCTCGGCGGCACCGGAACCCGTGCCCACCGAGGAGAATGCCGTGCCCCTGCTGCCCGACACCGCCCGACAGGTCGACGCCCTGGTCGCCCGGGCCCAGGCGGAGGGGCGGGCCCCCTCGCTCGCCCTCGGGGTGGTCCGGGACGGCACCCTCGCGCACCTCGCGGTCGCCGGTGAGCACCCGCGGCCGGACGCCGACCGGCAGTACCGGATCGGCTCGATCAGCAAGACGATGACCGCGGTGCTGGTCATGCAGCAACGGGACGCCGGCCGGCTCGCCCTGGACGACCCGTTGGAGCGGCACCTGCCCGGCACCCCGGTCGGCGCGCTCACCCTGCGCCAGTTGCTGGGGCACGCCAGCGGCCTGCAGCGAGAACCGGAGGGGTCCTGGTGGGAGCGGACCGAGGGGGTCGACCTGGCCACCCTGGTCGCCGGGCTGACCCCGGACAAGATCGCCTACCCGCCGCACCACGTGTACCACTACTCCAACCTGGCGTACGGGCTGCTGGGCGGGGTGCTGGAGCGGATCACCGGCACCGCCTGGTACGACCTGCTCCGGGCACGGATCCTCGAACCGCTCGACATGCGCCGGACCACCTACCACCCCACCGAGCCGTACGCCCGCGGCTATATCGTGCACCCCTGGCACGACACCCTTCGCGAGGAGCCGCGTACCGACACCGGGGCGATGGCCCCCGCCGGACAGCTCTGGTCCACCGTCGAGGACCTGGCCCGCTGGGCCGCGTTCCTGGCCGACCCGGCGCCGGACGTGCTCGCGCCGGGGACCCTGACCGAGATGTGCGCGCCGGTGGTGATCAGCGACCTCGACTCGTGGACCGGCGGGCACGGCCTCGGCGTTGAGCTCTACCGGGTCGCCGACCGCGTGTACGTGGGCCACGGCGGCTCGATGCCCGGGTACGTCGCCGGGCTCGCCGTCCACCGGCCCGGCCGCACCGCCGTGGTCGACTTCGCCAACTCGTACGGCCTGCGCGGCGGCCATCACATCGTCGGGCTGGCCCGGCAGATCCTCACCCTGGTGCTGGACGCCGAGCCGGCCGCGGTGCCGCCGTGGCGCCCGGCCGCCGCGCCGCCCCCGGCCGACCTCGCCGAGCTGACCGGCCGCTGGTGGTGGATGGGCGCCGAGTACGAGCTGCGTCCCGACGGCTCCGGCGACCTGCTGGCCGGCCCGGTCGGTCAGCCGGTGCTCCGGTTCGCCCCCGAGGGCCCGGACCGCTGGCGGGGACGCTCCGGCGGCCAGGACGGCGAGCTGCTCACCGTCATCCGCGACGAGGCGGGCCGTCCGGTCGCCCTCGACATCGCCACCTTCGTCTTCACCCGCAGCCCCGACCAGGAACCCTGACGACCACCCCACCCC
>NZ_JAEVHJ010000317.1:0-7598 GCF_016802855.1 Micromonospora sp. ATA51
ACGGCGAGCCCCACCCCGCCGCCCGGCGCCGACCTGACCGGCCCGCTGAACTTCCTCATCGTCGGGGTGGACACCCGGGTCACCGTGCCCGGCTGGGAGCCGCACGCCGACGCGGTGCTGGTCATGCACGTGGATGCGGGGTTGAAGCAGGCATACCTCTTCTCGCTCCCCCGCGACCTGGTGGTGGACATCCCGGCCTACCCGAAGGCCGGCTACCCGGGCGGCCGGACCAAGCTCACCCACGCGATGAGCTACGGCAGCCGGGTCCCGGGCGACAAGGCCCACCCGAGCACCGCTCAGGGGTACGAGCTGCTGCGCACCACCGTCAGCCGATACACCGGGCTGCGCATCGACGCAGGCGCGGTGCTCACCTTCTTCGGCTTCGACCGGCTGGTCGACGCCCTCGGCGGGGTGGACCTCTACGTCGACCAGCGGGTCGCCTCGATCCACCGGCGCCCGGACGGGCAGTACCGGCCACACACGGCCGGCGGGTACACCGGGCCGCAGATGGTCTACGAGAAGGGCAACCGGCACCTCAACGGCTGGCAGGCGCGGGACTACGCCCGACAGCGCTACATCGCCGGGGGCGACTACGCCCGGCAGCGCCACCAGCAGCAGCTGATCCGGGCACTGATCCGCAAGATTCTCGGTCAGGGGCTGGCCCGGGACCCGGACCGCGTCGAGCAGGTGGTCCGCACCCTCGGCAAGACCATGGTGTACACCGGCGGCGAGCGGCGGCTGGTCGACTTCGCGTACGCCCTCGGCGGGATGCCCGCCGACGGCCTGGTCCTGGTCGGCCTCCCCGGCGACGCGGTCGGCAAGGGAGGCGCCTACCAGGGCGAGCAGCTCCGCCCCGTGGGCCGCCAGTTCCTCGCCGAACTCCGCGCCGGCCGCGCCGAGCAGTTCCTCAAGACCCATCCCACCGTGCGGGTGCGGACCTGACTCAGAGCGGCTTCGGCTCGGCGGGGCGCTCGGTGCCGTAGAGCCAGGCGTCGAAGAGCTTGTCCAGCTGCTTGTTCGAGACACGCTCGGCGAGCGCCCGGAACTCGGCGGTGGTGCCGTTGCCGTTCTTCTTCTCCTCCGCCCAGGTGCGGAGGATGGTGAAGAAGGCGGCGTCGCCGACCGCCACCCGCAGCGCGTGCACGGTCATCCCGCCGCGCTGGTAGACCGACTCGCCGAACAGGTTCGCCACCCCCGGCTTCCCGGGCGGGGTACGCCAGACCTGCCCGGACGCCGCCGCGTACCGCAGGTCGAAGGCGCGCTGGACGGTGGACTCGCCGGTGTGCTCGGCCCAGAGCCACTCGGCGTACGTGGCCAGCCCCTCGTTGAGCCAGATGTCCTGCCAGCGCTGGAGCGCGACGCTGTTGCCGAACCACTGGTGGGCCAGCTCGTGCGCCACCACCCCGGTGTCGTCGCCCTGGCGGAAGAACCCGGCGGAGTAGACCGGCCGGGTCTGCGTCTCCAGCGCGTACCGGATCCGGTCGTCGGCGACCACCACCCCGCCGTACGCGTCGAACGGGTACGGCCCGAACACGCTCTCCAGGTAGTCGGCCACCTCGACGGTCCGCTCGATCGACCGGTCCGGGGCGCCCTTCGCCACCTTGGTGGTGACCGCGCTGAACACCGGCCGTCCCTGGTGCTCGCCGGTGGTGACCCGGAACTTCCCGATCACCACCGTGCTGAGGTAGCTGGCCATCGGCGCGCCCTCGGACCACGACCAGGTGGTCCAGCCGCCCCGGGTGGTCCGCCCCTTCGGCACGCCGTTGCTGACCGCGGTCAGTCCCTTCGGCACGGTGATCTCGAAGTCGTAGGTGGCCTTGTCCGACGGGTGGTCGTTGACCGGGAACCAGGTGCTCGCCGACTCCGGCTGGCCGAGCGCGATCGCGCCGTCCGAGGTGTGCAGCCAGCCGCCCTCACCGAGCACCTCGTTGTCCAACGTGGTCGGCACGCCGTCGTAGAGGACCTCGGCGACGAAGCCGTTGCCGGAGCTGAGCCCGGTCGCCGGGGTGACGATCAGCTCGTCGGCGGCGCGGGCGTGGGCGGCCTGGACGCCGTCCACGGTCACCGAGCGGACGGTCAGCCCGGCCAGGTCCAGGTGGAACGCGGACAGGTTCGCGGTGGCGGTGGCCCGCACCGTGGTCGTACCGGTCAGTCGGTCCTTCGCCGGGTCGTAGCGGACCCGGACGATGTAGTGGGCGACGTCGTAGCCGCCGTTGCCGTAACCGGGGAAGTAGGGATCGCCGGCGCCGGCGGCACCGGGTGCGAAGGTCCGGGCCGTCGTCGGGGAGGCCGGCGTCGGCGTCGGCGCGGTCCGCTCCGGGCCGGCCGAGCCGCAGCCGGCGAGCAGCAGCGTTCCCACCACCAGCAACCCGAGGCGCCGTCGCACGCCCCGCCGCGTCAGCGTCATCGTCTCGACCCTCCCGGGAACGACCGTGGGCGGCCCGGCCGCTCCGCCCGCGGCAGCCTACCGAGCGGCCCGCGGGCTCGCGGGCCCGCGTCAGGGCAGCGCCGGCGCGGTGCCGCCGACGAGCCAGGCGTCGAGGAGCGCGAGCAGCGGCCGGCCGGCGGCCCGTTCGGCGTACGCGACGAAGTCGGCGGTGGTGGCGGTGCCGTCCCGGCGCTCGGTCGTCCAGCCGCGCAGGATGCGGAAGAAGGTGTCGTCGCCGACCGCGCGGCGCAGCGCGTGCACGGCCAGCGCCCCCCGCTGGTAGACGGCGTCGCCGAACATCGCCGGCCGGCCCGGGTCGACCGACGGCCGGGTCCAGTCGGTGGCCGCGTACTGGGTGGCGAAGCTCCGGGCCAGGGTGCGGCCGCCGTCGTGCTCGGTCCAGAGCCATTCGGCGTACGTGGCGAAGCCCTCGTTGAGCCAGATGTCGCTCCACCGGGCCACCGAGACGCTGTCGCCGAACCACTGGTGGGCCAGCTCGTGGGCGACCACCTCGGTGTCGGGCCGGCCGCCCCGGAAGAAGCCCGGCCCGTAGACCGGCCGGGACTGGGTCTCCAGGGCGTACCGGATGCGGTCGTCGGCGACCGCGATGCCGCCGTACGCGTCGAACGGGTACGGGCCGAAGCGGCTTGCCAGGAAGTCCACGATCTCGCCGGTGCGGGCGAGCGAGGCGGCGGCCGGCCCGTCCGCCGGCAGCCCGGCGGCCACCGCCGTGACCATCGGCTTCCCGGCGTGGCTGCCGGTCGACACCCGGTAGTTCCCGATCACCAGTGTGGTCAGGTAGCTGGCCATCGGCGAGCCCTCGGACCAGCTCCAGGTGGTCCATCCGTCCCGGCTCGCCCGGGACCGCAGCACCCCGTTGCTCAGCGCGGCGAGCCCGTCCGGGACGGTCACCTCGATGTCGTAGGTGGCCTTGTCGGAGGGGTGGTCGTCGACCGGGAACCAGGTGCTCGCCGACTCCGGCTGGCCGAGCGCGATCGCGCCGTCCCCGGTGGCGTGGAAGCCGCCGCTGCCCAGCTCGCCGCTGGGCAGCGGCTGCGGCACCCCGGCGTACGTCACCTCGGTGGTGAAGGACTTCCCGGACGCCAGACCGTGGGCGGGGGTGACGACGAGTTCGTTGCCGTCGCGGCGGTGCCGAGCCGGTGCGCCGTCGACGCGGACCCGGTCGACGGCGAGGCCGGCGAGGTCGAGGTTGAACCGGGACAGCCCGGCGGTCGCGGTGGCGGTGATCGTCGCCTCGCCGGTGAGCCGGTCGCTGCCCGGGTCGTAGCGGACCTTCAGCCGGTAGTGCGCGACGTCGTACCCGCCGTTGCCCGCCCCGGGCACGTACGGGTCCCCCGCGTCGGCCGCCCCGGCCCGGAACCGCCTGTCGTCGCCGCGGGTACAGCCGCCCGTCAGCAGCGCCACGACCAGCGCCGCCGCGTACCACCGCCCGCGCGTCACCCGCCGAGCGTAGAGGCGCGACGCGCGGGTGGGACCGGAATCCACACCCGCGCCGTGGTTCGCTCGCGTCGCCTCAGCGGTCGAGGACGAGGCCGACCTTCTGGAACTCCTTGAGGTCCCGGTAGCCGCACTTGGCCATCGCCCGGCGCAGGCCGCCGAAGAGGTTGAGCTGGCCGTCCGGCTCGTCCGCCGGGCCGAAGAGGAGCCGCTCCATCGAGCCGAGCGGCTCGCCGGCCACCTCGAACGCGCCCCGGGGCAGCGACGGGTGGCTGGCGGCGGAGTGCCACCAGGCGCCGCCGGCGGGGGCCTCCTCGCAGAGCGAGAGCGCCTCGCCGAGCATCACCGCGTCCGCGCCGCAGCCCAGCGCCTTGGCGATGTCACCGGAGGTCTGGATGTCACCGTCGGCGATCAGGTGCACGTACCGGCCACCGGTCTCGTCCAGGTAGTCCCGGCGGGCCGCCGCCGCGTCGGCGATCGCGGTCGCCATCGGCACCCGGATGCCGAGCACCGACTCGGTGGTGGACCAGTCGTCGCCGCCGATGCCGACGATCACGCCGGCCGCGCCGGTCCGCATCAGGTGCAGCGCCGTCTTGTAGTCGGTGCAGCCGCCGACGATGACCGGCAGGTCGAGGTCGGCGATGAACTCCTTGAGGTTGAGCGGCTCGTCGGTGGTGGAGACGTGCTCGGCGGAGACGATGGTGCCCTGGATGACCAGGATGTCCACGCCGGCGTCGAGGATCACCGGGGCGAGCGCCAGGGTGTGCTGCGGGGAGACCCGGACGGCCACCGTGCCGCCGCCAGCCCGCAGCTCGCGGACCCGCTCGGCGATCAGATCGGGACGGATCGGCTCGGCGTACACCTCCTGGAGCCGCTTGGTGGCGCGGGCGTCCTCGTCGAGGCCGGCCAGCTCCTCCAGCACCTTCGCCGGGTTCTCGTACCGGGTCCAGAGGCCCTCGACGTTGAGCACGCCGAGACCGCCGAGCTGGCCGAGCCGGACGGCGGACGAGGGGCTCATCGTCGCGTCGGAGGGGTGCCCGACGCAGGGGATGCCGAACTGGTACGCGTCGAGCTGCCAGGCCGTGGAGACGTCGTCGACGTCCCGGGTCCGGCGGCTCGGCACGATGGCGATGTCGTCCAGGTGGTAGCCGCGCTGCGCGGTCTTGCCCAGCCCGATCTCGACCACGTCACGCATGGGGACTCCAGGTGTTTGGGGGTGTTGGTCAGCGGGAGTGGTAGTTCGGCGCCTCGACCGTCATCTGGATGTCGTGCGGGTGGCTCTCCTTGAGGCCGGCCGCGGTGATCCGGATGAGCTGGCCACGCCGGTGCAGCTCGGGGATGCTCTCCGCGCCGACGTAGCCCATGGCGGCCCGCAGCCCGCCGATGAGCTGGTGGGCGACCGCGGACAGCGGGCCCCGGTAGGGCACCTGACCCTCGACGCCCTCGGGGACCAGCTTGTCCTCGGCGAGCACGTCCTGCTGGAAGTAGCGGTCCTTGGAGTAGGACTTGCCCTGGCCGCGGGACTGCATCGCGCCGAGCGAGCCCATCCCCCGGTACGCCTTGTACTGCTTGCCGTTGATGAAGATCAGCTCGCCGGGGCTCTCCTCGCAGCCGGCCAGCAGGCTGCCGAGCATCACCGTGTCGGCGCCGGCCACCAGGGCCTTGGCGATGTCGCCCGAGTACTGGATGCCGCCGTCACCGATGACCGGCACGCCGGCCGGGCGGGCGGCGCGGGCCGCCTCCATGATCGCGGTGATCTGCGGCACGCCCACCCCGGCGACGATCCGGGTGGTGCAGATCGCGCCCGGGCCGACACCCACCTTGATGCCGTCGGCACCCGCCTCGACCAGCGCCTTCGCGCCGGCGTACGTGGCCACGTTGCCGCCGACGATGTCGATGGCGACGTCGGCCTTGAGCTGGCGGACCATGTCCAGCACGGCCCGCTGGTGCCCGTGCGCGGTGTCCACGATGAGCACGTCCACGCCCGCGTCGACCAGCGTGCGGGCCCGCTTGTACGCGTCCTCGCCGACACCGACCGCGGCGGCGACCCGGAGCCGGCCGGCGGAGTCCTTGGTGGCGTTCGGGTACTGCTCGCTCTTGGTGAAGTCCTTCACCGTGATCAGGCCACGCAGCCGGCCCGAGTCGTCGACGATCGGCAGCTTCTCCACCTTGTGCCGGCGCAGCAGGTCGAGCGCGTCGTCCTTGCTCACCCCGACCGGGGCGGTGATCAGCGGCGGACGGGTCATGATCTCGCGGACCGGGGTGGCCGGGTCGGAGACGAAACGCATGTCGCGGTTGGTGACGATGCCGACCAGCCCGCCGTCGGCGTCCACCACCGGCACGCCGGAGATGCGGTACCGCCCGCAGAGCTCGTCGACGTCCCGGAGGGTGTCGTCCGGGCTGGCGGTGACCGGGTTGGTGATCATGCCGGACTCGGAGCGCTTCACCAGGTCGACCTGGAGCGCCTGGTCCTCGAGGGACAGGTTGCGGTGCAGCACCCCGATGCCGCCCTGCCGGGCCATGGCGATCGCCATCCGGGCCTCGGTGACGGTGTCCATCGCGCTGGAGAGCAGCGGCACGGTCAGCTCGACGTTGCGGGTGAGCCTCGTACGGGTGTTGACCCGGCTGGGCACGACGTCCGACTCGCCCGGCTGGAGCAGCACGTCGTCGAAGGTCAGCCCGAGCGGCACCACCCGCGCGGAGCCGGCGGGCAGCTCCGGCAGGTGACCGCCCAGCTCGCCGTTGTCGGCGCCGGCCGGAAGATCGGTGCTGGGCGAATTTTCCACGATTGCTCTCCTGAGCTGCTCGGACGGGCTTCAGCGAGGCGGCGCGCGCGGGCACCGGCGCACGCCAAGGTGACGGCGCGTCGCTTCATCGTACCCATTGAGCTGGCCCGGCCCCGGCAGCGGCAGCGCGGCCGGGCGGCGCCGCCGTGAGCGCCGGGGGCGGACTTCCCCCGCCGGTTGGGACTACGGTGAGGGGGTGCACGACGAGCCCATCGACCCGTTCAACGGCGACCCGGCCGATCCGACCGCCGGGCTGCAGGATCCGCGCGAGGACGACCCGCTGGACCCGCTGACCGAGGTCGAGCGCCAGGACGTCCTGGAGGATCTCGCCGACCTGGAGATCTACCAGGCCCTGCTGGCGCCGATCGGGGTGCGCGGGCTGGTCATCGAGTGCGAGGACTGCCGCGAGCCGCACTACTTCGACTGGGACCTGCTCCGGGGCAACCTGCGCCACCTGCTCAGCTCCGGCCGGCCCCGGGTGCACGAGCCGGCCTACGACCCGGACCCGGACCACTACGTCACCTGGGACTACGCCCGCGGCTACGCCGACGGCGTGCACGACACGCTGACCGAGGGCACCGAGGAGGACGACGCGGCGGACGCCTGAGCCGCCGGGCCGGGCCGGCGGTAGGGCGGCTCAGGCGACCAGTCCGGCCCGGAAGCCGGCGGCCACGGCGTGCGCCCGGTCCCGGGCGCCGAGCTTGCGGAACAGCCGCCGGGCGTGGGTCTTGACGGTGTCCTCGGAGACGAACAGCTCCCGGCCGATCTCCGCGTTGCTCTTCCCCTCGGCCATGCCGAGCAGCACCTGGAGCTCCCGTTCGGTCAGCCCGACAGAGGTGCGGCCGCCGCGCGCGCCCGACCCGGCGCGCTGCGGGCCGCCCGCCGGCGCGGGTTCCGGCTCGGCCTCGTCGTCGCCGCGCTGCGCC
>NZ_JAEVHJ010000318.1:0-7547 GCF_016802855.1 Micromonospora sp. ATA51
TGCTGGCCCGGCTGGGTGGCCGGCCGGTCGACGCTCGTCACGCGCTCACCGTACACCGGCGACGCCCGCCAGCACGGCGGCCAGCGGCACCGCGAGGTCCCCCGCCGCGGGCGGGCCACCGCGTCGAGACCGAGCCATCCGGCCAGCCGGTACAGCTCGGCGGCCAGGGCCACCGCGGTCTCCCCCGGGTCGGCCCCGGGTTCGATCCAGGCGGCCGGCACGAGCAGCACGCCCGCCTTGCGGTCGGCCTTCAGGTCGACCCGCGCGGTGAACCGCTCCCCCTGCAGGAACGGCAGCACGTAGTAGCCGTGCACCCGGTGCGGGGCGGGCACGTAGATCTCGATGCGGTAGCTGAAGCCGAAGAGCCGCTCGGTGCGGGCCCGCTCCCAGACCAGCGGGTCGAACGGGCTGACCAGGGTGTTGTTCCGCACCCACCGGGGCAGCCGGGCCTGCGCGTGCAGGTACGCCGGCTGCCGCCAGCCCGGCACCGTGACCGGCGTCAGCTCCCCCGCCTCGACCAGCTCGGCGACCGCCCGCCGGGCGCCGGCCAGCGGCAGTCGGAAGTAGTCGCGCAGCTCCGGCTCGGCGGCCACGCCGAGCGACCGGGCGGCGACCGACACCAGGGCGCGCCAGGCGTCGGCGTCGCTCGGCGTGGGCGCGTCGAGCACGGCGGCCGGCAGCACCCGCTCGGGCAGGTCGTAGCGGCGGGCGAACGAGGTGGTCCGCTCGGCGGCCGTCACCTCACCGGCCCAGAACAGGAACTCCAGCGCCCGCTTCACCGCCGACCAGTTCCAGCCCCAGTTGCCGGTCTCCCGGGGCGCGTCGTGCTCGATCTCGGCGGCGGTCAGCGGGCCCCGGGCGGCCACCTCGTCGCGGACCCAGGCCACCAGCTCGGGCTGCTCCTGCGCGATGCGGCGCATGCCGCCCCAGGCCTCCTCGCGGGCCTTCGCCATCCGCCAGCGCAGGACCGGCTGCAGCCCGACCGGGATCAGCGACGCCTCGTGCCCCCAGTACTCGAACAGCTCACGGGGGCGGCGGTAGGCCGCGGCGTCCAGCAGCGTGGTCGGGTACGGCCCGAGCCGGCTGTAGAGCGGCAGGTAGTGCGCCCGTTGCAGCACGTTGACCGAATCCATCTGGATCAACCCGACCCGGTCGAGCACCCGGCGCAGGTGCCGGCGGGTGGGTGCGCCGCCGGGCGCCGGGTCGGCGAAGCCCTGGGCCGCGAGGGCGATGCGCCGGGCCTGGGCGAGCGAGAGCGATTCCGGGACAGCCATCGTCGGGCACCCTAATCCACCGGTACGACGCCGGAGCGGACGCTGGACCGATCGCCCCTGAGGACATAGAACGGACGGATGCTCACCATTCGCCGCGAGGAGCCGGACGACGCCGAGGCGATCGCCCGGGTGCACGTGCGGAGCTGGCAGGCCGGCTACGCCGGGATCATGCCGGACGAGGTGCTGCGCCGGCTCAACCCGGCGGCCTGGGCGCAGCGCCGCCGGGACCTCGGCACCGCCGACCCGGAACACCCGTTCACCACTCTGGTCAGCGCGGACGAGGGTGCGGTCACCGGCTTCGCCACGTTCGGGCCGTACCGCAACGACCAGGACCGGGCCGACCTCGACCCGGCGTACGGGGAGATCCTGGGCATGTACGTGGAACCGGCGCGCTGGGGCGACGGGACCGGCCGGGCGCTGCTGGCCGCGGCCCGCGCCGGGCTGGCCGAGCGGGGCTGGACCGAGTACCGGCTCTGGGTGCTGGCCGACAACGTCCGGGCCCGCCGCTTCTACGAGCGGGCCGGGCTGTCACCCGACGGGCTGGAATCCACCTACCCGGTGCCGCTCTCCGGCGGACGTGACCCCGTCGGTCTTGTCGAGCTGCGGTATACCGCCCGGCTCGGCGAGTGACCCGGCCGGCCCCGGCTCCCGGCCGGGCCCGCCGTGGGTCGGCGTCGTCCAGCGCCGGATCGGCAGGCCGAGCAGCAGGGCCAGGCTGATCCAGACGTAGGTGTTGCTGCCCAGGAAGCCGTCCACGCCGCTGAAGTCCTTCTCCCAGGCCCAGACGATCCGGCTGATCAGGAAGCCGTACCCGATGATCGCGGCGGCCAGCAGGACGCGGCGCCGGCGGCCCCGTGCGGGCACCGCCATGGCGTTGTCCACCAGCAGGATCAGTCCGGGGATCAGCCAGACCAGGTGGTGCACCCAGGTCACCGGGCTGACCAGGCACATCATGGCGCCGGTCAGCGCCAGGCCGGTGGCCTCGTCGCCGACGGCCACCGCGGCCCGGGCCCGCCAGGCCCAGACGGCGAGGGTGGCCAGCACCAGCGCCAGCCAGGCCAGCGTGCTCGGATGCTCCGGGTCGAGCCGGGCCACCACCCCGCGCAGCGACTGGTTGGAGACGAACGCCAGCTCCCCGACCCGGCCGGTGTTCCACAGCGCCTCGGTCCAGAACTCCCGCGAGGCGTCCGGGAAGAGCGCGGCGGCCAGCAGGCTCGCCCCGGCGGCGGCGGCCATCGCGGTGAACGCGGCCCGCCAGCGCCGGGTGACCAGCAGGTACACGATGAAGACGCCCGGCGTCAGCTTGATCGCGGTGGCCAGGCCGATGCCCACCCCGGCCCACCGGTTGCCGGCCGGAAGCAGCCGCAGCAGGTCCACCGCCACCAGGAAGAGCAGCAGCGTGTTGACCTGGCCGAAGTTGACCGTCTCGCGCATCGGTTCGAACGCGGCGGCCAGGCAGAGCGCCACCGCGAGGGCGAACCAGCGGGTCCAGCCGGCCCGGCGGGCGATCGGGTCGACCAGCCACCAGATCAGCACCGCGCTGGTCAGCACGCTGGCGGCCACGCTCACCGTGATCGCCGCCGGCCAGGGCAGGTACGCCATCGGCAGCATCACCAGCGCGGCGAACGGCGGATAGGTGAAGCCGTACTGGGTGCCGGCCTTGAGGAAGTCGTAGATCTCCCCGCCGTCGTGCACCCAGAAGGTCAGCGCGCCGTAGTACACCTTCAGGTCGAAGAAGCCGTGCCGCATGGCCGCGACGGAGAGGAAGGCGGCCACCGCCACGGCGAGCACCAGCACGCCGGCGACCTGCCCGTACGTCCGTCTGGCACCCTGCGCCACCGTCGCCCCCCTCGCCCTGCGTAGGCTCACGTGCCATGGCTCTCGGGTACGTCCGCCCGGCGCGTCCCGAGGACGCCGGCGAGATCGCACGAATCCAGCTCGCGACCTGGCGGGTCGCGTACCGCCGGATCCTGCCCCGGCACGTGCTCGACAACCTGGACGAGGCGTACCTCGCCCGGCGGTGGAACGCGGCGGTGCAGGAGCCGCCCTCCGGCGCGCACCGCGTGCTGGTCGCCGTCGAACAGGCCGAGCAATCGTATCTGGTGGGATTCGCCGCATCCGGTCCGGCCGACGCGGAGGCGCTCGCCCCGGGCGAGCCCGCCGAGGCGCTCGCCGACGGTGTGGTGGCGGTGACCGACCTGCTGGTCGAGCCGCGCTGGGGTCGACGCGGGCACGGCAGCGCTGCTCTCCGCCGCCGTGGACCTGTGGCGGGAAGACGGCTTCACCCGGGCGGTGGCCTGGGCGTTCGACGGGGACGAGGCGACCCGGGAATTCCTCACCAGCACCGGCTGGGAGCCGGACGGCGCGGCCCGGGCGCTGGACGTGGACGACATGCTTGTCCCCCAGCTCCGGCTGCACGTCGCGGTGCCCACCGAGCCGGCGACCGGGCCGGCCGCCGAGGCCTGATCGTCCCGCCGCCGCCACGTCGGCGGTACGCGCTGTCGGAGGATCGGCCTACGGTGGCTCCATGACCACGGCGACCGCGAGGACGACCGGCGACCTGGAGGAGTTCCGGGTCGAGCTGACCGGCTACGCCTACCGGCTGCTCGGCTCGCCCTTCGACGCCGAGGACGCGGTGCAGGAGACGCTGCTGCGGGCCTGGCGCGGCCTCGACCGCTTCGACGGCCGGTCCAGCCTGCGCACCTGGCTCTACCGGATCCTCACCAACGTCTGCCTGGACCAGCTTCGCGGCCGCGGACGGCGGGCCCTGCCGATGGATCTCGGCGCCCCGTCGGCGCCCGTGGCGGCGTCGCTCGGCGAGCCGGGGCCGGTCGGCGACTGGCTGGAGCCGATCCCGGACGCGGCGGTGCTGCCCGGGGACCCGGCGGAGCTGGCGGTGGCCCGCGAGTCGGTCCGGTTGGCGTTCGTGGCCGCGTTGCAGCACCTGCCGCCCCGGCAGCGCGCGGTGCTGATCCTGCGGGACGTGCTGCGCTGGCACGCCGACGAGGTCGCCGAACTGCTCGGGGCCAGTGTGGCGGCGGTCAACAGCGCCCTGCAGCGCGCCCGGGCGACGCTGGCCGACGTCCCCGAGGCGGGCCGGCACGCCGGGGCCGACCTGGACGACGAGCACCGCGACCTGCTCGACCGGTACGTGGACACCTTCGCCCGGTACGACATCGACGCCCTGGTCGCGCTGCTGCGGGAGGACGCCGTGCAGAGCATGCCGCCGTATCCGATGTGGCTGCGCGGGGCGGTCGACATCGGGCGGTGGCTGGTCGGGCCGGGCGCCGGCTGCCGGGGCTCCCGCCTGGTGCCGATCGCGGCCAACGGAGGCCCGGCCGTCGCGCAGTACCGGCCCGATCCGAATGGCGGCCACCGGGCGTTCTCGATCCAGCTGCTGGAGTTCTCCGGCGGGCGGATCTCCCGGCTCACCCACTTCCTCCAGCCGGGCCTGTTCCCCCGCTTCGGGCTGCCGCTCCGCCTCGATCCCTGACCCCCGCTCTGGCAGAGGGCCCGGGCAGCGGAAGCTGGCGCGGACGGACGCTGGCCAGGCCCCTTTGGTGGGAGCCCGGCCAGCGTCCGTGGGTGGGTCGGGGTCAGCTGGAGTAGCCGCGCTCGGCGACCCAGTCGGCGACCTTCTGGTCGCTCATCCAGTAGTGCCCGTCCCGGGCGTACGGATCGGCGATCTGCAGCGTCTCACCGCCGTTGCGGTACCCGATGATGGTCAGGTAGTGCCCGTCCGGGTACGTGTGCGGGACGCCTTCGGTGTCAACGGCCGTGCCGGTGATGTTGGCTACCACACCGCGCTTGGCGTCGATCGCCTCGACCACGTCACCGCGCAGCTTGTCGACCTGCTGCGCCTGGGCGGTGGGGCCGTTGATCTCGGTGGTCTCGTAGCCCCCGCCGGTAACGTCGTTGAGAACTCGGGTGGTCTCGCTGGCGGAGCTGGTGCCGGCCTTGGTGGTACCAAGCTTCTTGGCGACCTGTTGCTGACTGAGGATCTTGCCCTGGGTGGACAGCGCGATCCTGGTCGCGGCCGGCGCGCAGAAGTAGGAGTTCGGCTGGCGCTGGTAGTCGTGCGCCAGTACCCGCTTGCCCGCGTCGGTCGGCGCGGGCTGGGCCGCGTGGACTGGCCCGCTCTGGGCGGGAAGGGCCTCGGCGGCGGTCGCCGGACCGAGCATGGTGCCGGTGACCAGGAGACCGACGGACAGACTCCGGCTGAGCGTTGCGTTCATGTCAAGCTCCCATCGGTTGGCGCCTCCAGGGACCGGAGACGCAAGCACGGTTGGGATGAGATCGCCCGTGGTACGCCGGAGGTCGTCCGCCTCCGGCCGATCCCGGATCTCCCGGGCTCTCGATCGGCTTCCTCGGGCGCTCAACAGCCGGTTACCCGACCGGGGTCCGCGAAAACGGCACAGCTTACCCGAGTAGGAGGGAAATAGGGGCAGCTTCGGGAGATGCCCGGGGCCCGGATGGTTGTTTTTTTCTGACGACTCGCTCCGCCGTGCCCGTCTGCGGCAAATCCGCAAATCCTGAGTCGGACTCATGTTAGCGTCGAGTAGTCACTCAATGTGACCTGCGCCTCATGCGCACCCATGAGTGCCCGATCGTCATCCCAGCAACGAGTGACGAGACCGACGCGACGGCCTTCCCGTCCCGTCCGTCCACCCGCGCGAAGTCCACCCTGAGGAGGAATCGTGCAGGATCGGTCCGACAACCCGGGTCGCACGCGCTGGGGGCGCTTCCTCGCACTCCTGGTGCCCACTTCCGCCGTCGCCGGCGCGATCGTGCTCGGCATGTCGAACGGGGCGATGGCCGCCTCGTTCGCGGTCTCCGGCCAGACGTTCAAGGTCTCCGCCTCAGAGTTGCGCGGTGAGGGCTTCGTCCAGTTCGGGGGCATCGCGCAGGAGGTCGACGGGACGAAGCATCCGGTCGCCGTCACCGGCATCCGGAAGGCCGAATTGTTCGACCTGTGCCAGTCGGTGAAGACACCCGGCGTCCCGGTGGTGCTCACCATTACCGCCGGTGGGGGCGGCAGGCCCGCCACCGCGAAGGACCTGTTGATCGACGTGGAGTCGCTGGAAGGCGACGTCGTGTTCCAGAACATCAACATCGGGCAGGACGCGTCGACCCTCCAGGGCGGCCCTCCGGGCGCGACAGGCGACCGGAAGGCCTTCGGCCAGCAGGCCGAAGCGGTGAACATCAAGAACCTTCGACAGGTGCCCGGGCCACCCATGCGGGCACGTTCAACCTGACCGGACTGAAGCTGAAGGTCAATGTCGGGTCGGCTGCCAAGGAATGCTTCTGAGCTGACCGCTGGGCTCGCGGAGAGCACGCCCGTGAGCCCAGTCCCGTCAACCGGCAGGAGGCACGATGTGACAACTGTCCAACTGCCACGACGTGGCCGCCCTGGGCTTGCGTGGCACGGCTTCCGCCGCTGGCGACGGGCCCGCCCGTTCTGGGGCGGCCTGCTCACCGCACTGGCCGGTCTGGAAATCTTCGGCACGACCCAGATGTCACTCAGTGGTCTCACCTTCCAGATGGGGCCGACCGGCTTCCTGTCCTGGCTGATACCCGCCATCCTGGTCACCTGCGGGCTGTTGATCTGGTTCAGGCCGCAGCAGCGGATCTTCTACGCCGTGGTCGCCGCGGTGACCGCGCTCTTCTCCTTGATCGGGGTGAACCTCGGCGGCTTCTTTCTGGGTCTGATGCTCGGCGCGGTGGGCGGCGCACTCGGCTTCGCCTGGGTGCCGGGGGCCGCACCGACCGTCCCGCCGGGTGGCGGGTCGGCCGCCGACGGCAGTGAGCGGCACGAGCCGGCTCCCGACGAGGGCGCCCTGACGGACCGACCGACGCCGAGGACGGGCGTGACGAGTCGGCCGAGAGTGAGCCGGCGGCGCGGGACATGCGGACGCGCGGTGCGGACTCTGACCTGCTGGACCGGGAGACAGCCGGCAACCCGCCGCTCCCGAGCAGCCGGCCCTCGTCGAAGAGCTGATGTCGGAAGCGGACGGCACCGGGCCGCGGCTGGCGCGGCCCGCGTCCGCCGGGTGTGACGAGGCAACGGCGCCCGGGAGGGCGACAATGCCGACCTCCGCACCGTCGACACGATCGAGCTGGGCCGCCCGGCGAGCCGGAGGATCGGCGGCTCCCAGGATGCCCGGGCAGTCCGAGCCGCGGCTCTTCGCGGCGCTGCTCGGGCTGCTCGGCCTGTCTGCCGCCGTGGCGCTCGCCGCCCCGGAGCCGGCGCGGGCCTGCGCCCCGGCCGGTTCG
>NZ_JAEVHJ010000319.1:0-7538 GCF_016802855.1 Micromonospora sp. ATA51
TCGCCGGGAGTGGCTCGGAGACGCGAAACGGACGTGGAGCCGACCGTAAGACCCCGCTCGCGGGGCCGGTGGCTGTGAAACGTCAACCCGGCACCGCCACGGCGGGCAACACCGGGACCGTCCCACCGCAAGGTAGGACATCCAATCATGAGCACACCAACGCCTCATGAGAGGAAACGGATCACTGCGTCCGGTGCGCGCGCGGGGGGCGGGGCGGGTGCGGGGGCTGCCACGGAGCGGGACGCTGCTCCCGGTGACTCTCGTGGCGATACTGCTCGGCTTGGCCGCCGCCGTATTGCGGACGCCGACCGGCTGCCACCCGGGTGGGCCCGGCCGCGCCGGCCGACCCAGTCGGCCGGCCCGGCCGCCGCCCGGCCCGGGTCACGCGGGGCGGGCTGCCGCTTCCCATGGCGCGGTGGGGTACCGATCCGCTTGGCCCTGCCGGCCGCCCTCGCGGTGCTCCGCCCGGGCGCCGCGGGTGGACCTGCTGGTCATACCGGCCGGCGGGGCCGTCCTCCTCGCCGCCCGGGCGCTGGTGCTCGACGTGGTGGGCGCGGAGGCGCCCGACAGTTCGTCCGCGCTCTACCTGGCCCTCCGGCCCGAGCAGGCCCAGCGCGCCGTCGGCCTGCCCGAGGGGAGCCGGTTCGCCGTGGTCGTCCGGGCTGAACCGGGACGGGTCGATCAGTGCCGGTGCGGGTCAGTCCCAGTGCGGCGGGCGCTCGGCGAGCAGCCAGTCGTCGTTGCCGCCGGACCGCTCGCCCCAGCCACGGTCGGTGTCGTCCGCGGTCTGCTCGGGCAGGACCACGAAGTCGTCGCTGAGGTCGACCGTACGGTCGTCGTCGCCGCGCGCGCCCGGCACGCCGGGGTCCTCGGTGCTCACGACCGGCAAGGATACCGCCGTCCGGCGGACGACGTGCGCGTCCGAGCGGCGGAGGGCGGCCGGCAGCGGCATCATCACCGCCGACCACGTCGCCGTCTGCGATCAGGGCCACCGCGTCGGTCGCGAGCGGGTAGCGGACGGGCATCCGCCGGCCCGGAGATCGCCGGCCGCGTCGGTCCGCGAGCGGGTAGCGGACCGGTATGTGCTCACCGGGAGGACCGCCCCGCCGCGTCGGGCGGCCGGCCTGCCGGGTCGTTGGTAGCGTCGGACGGCGTGACGACGCCGAGCGGAGCCAGCCCCGGGGACGAGTTCTGGCGGCGCCCGCCGGACCAGCCGCCGACCGACGGGACCAGCCAGCCGACCGCGGACGCGGGTGCCGGTGGACCCACGGCCGGCCCGGGCGGCGGACCGGGTGGGTACGCCGGCCCGCCACCGACCGTGCCGCCGCCGCCCGGCTGGCGACCGTCGGTGCACGTGCAGGTACCCCCGCCGCGACAACTCCCGCCGCAGGACATGGCCGGCATCGACGGCGCGGAGCAGCAGGCCCAGCGGCTCACCTACGGCATCGGCGCGGTGGCCGCCGTGGTGGTGGTCCTCCTGGTCTGCCTGCTCTGCTCCCGGGTGATCTTCTGAGCGTGCGGGCCCGGGTCAGACGATGTTGCTCCACACCATCTTGGCGCCGCTGTCCCCGGTGCGATAGACGTACACCAGCGCGAACACCGCGAGGACGGCGACCACCCCGGTGAGCACCCAGGCGAGCCACGAGGGCAACCCGCGCACCCGTTCGAGTCCGCTGGTCAGGAGCAGCAGCACCAGGGCCGCCACGGCCAGGCCGACGGTGAGCCAGAGCAGGGTGTCGCCGTACTCGGAATGCTCGCGGATCTTCTGCAGGCCCTCCGGCGGGTAGCCCCGGCCCCTGAGCACCTCCTCCAGCTCCTCGCCGGACTGGGTGGCCACGAAGGTGACGATCGGGGTCAGCACCGCGAGTACGGCCACCGCCCAGCCGAAGCGGGACCGCCAGTGGGGCAGCACCCCGTACGCGACGGAGAGCAACGCCAGCAGCGGCACCAGCGCCACGACGGCGTGGATGACCAGGACGTGACCTGGCAGACCATTGACTTCCCTGAACACCGACACCTCCGGCAAGTGGACGGGCACCGCGGGCGATCAGCCTACGACGCTGTGACGGTCGTCGCTGTTCGTCACTCCGGTACACGCGAAGGTCGGGGTCGAGGTTCACCGAAACCACTCCACCGGTCGCTGTGTCCCGGGCCACCCAGGTCCCGGCTCCCTTGTCGCCCCGGTGAGCCCGTGCTGTCATTACGTCATGTCCAGTGGTGAGGAGCTGCTCCGGTCGAGGGGCCTGCGGGTGACCCGACCCCGCCTCGCCGTGCTGGACGTGCTCGCCGCCGGCGGCCACCTGGAGGTCGACGAGATCACCCGCCGGGTCCGCGAGCGGCTGGACTCGGTCTCCACCCAGGCGGTCTACGACGTGCTCGGCGCGCTCTCCCGGGCCGGGCTGTCCCGCCGGATCGAGCCGGCCGGCAGTCCCGCCCGGTACGAGGCCCGGGTCGGGGACAACCACCACCACGTGGTGTGCCGGGGCTGCGGCGAGATCGCCGACGTCGACTGTGCGACCGGCAGCGCACCGTGCCTCGACCCGATCACCGCCCACGGCTTCGAGGTGGACGAGGCGGAAGTGACCTTCTGGGGGCTCTGCCCCACCTGCCAGGCCCGCCGCTCCGCCGACGACTGACTCGTCCGGCCCGCCGGCCGGGTGCAGGCCCGGACAGGGCGGGCCGGTACGTGGCACTCTTGGTCGGTGGACTCCGATGATCTCGGCCTCTTCGGTCCCGGATCGGTCACGTGGAAGGTGCACGAGGAGCCGATCCTGATCGTCGCCGGCCTGCGTTCGCTCTACCTGCAGGCGCTGCACCCGCGGGCGATGGCGGGGGTGGCCCAGAACAGCAGCTACCAGACCGATGCCTGGGGTCGCCTGGTCCGCACCGCCGGCTACGTGGCGACCACCATCTACGGCACCACCGCCGAGGCGGAGGCGGCCGGCCGACGGCTGCGTACGCTGCACGCCCGGCTGCGGGCCCGCGACCCGTTCACCGGCGAGGAGTTCCGGATCGACGACCCGGAATTGCTGTGCTGGGTGCACGTCACCGAGGTCGAGTCCTTCGTCAGCACGGCCCGCCGGGCCGGGCTGGCCCTGACCGACGACGAGGTCGACGGCTACTACACCGAGCAGCGCCGGGCGGCGGCCCTGGTCGGGCTGGACCCGGCGGACGTGCCCGGCACCGCCGCCGAGGTGGACGACTACTACCGGCGGATCCGCAGCGGCCTGCGGATGACGCGGGAGGCGGCCGAGACGGCCCTCTTCCTGACCGTCCCGCCGATCCCCTGGAAGCTCAACCTGCCCGTCAAGCTCGGCCTGCACCTCGGTCCGCCCAGGTGGGCGTACCTGGGGATCGCCGGCACGGCGCTGGGGCTGCTCCCGGCCTGGGCGCGCCGGCTGTACGGCGGTCTGGGGCTGCCCACCACCGCGCTCTCGGCGGACCTGAGCGTCCGGGCGCTCCGGCTCGCACTGGCGGCGCTCCCGCGGCGCTACCGGGAGGGGCCGTTGCAGCAGGCCGCCAAGGAACGCGCCGCCCGCCTCACCCCCGCCGCCTGACGCCGGCGCCAGGGTGCGACGCGAGTTGCCGCAACTGGGCCCGTCCGGCCGCCTGGAGAACCCTGGTTGCCGCATCCCACGTCCGCCGGTCGCCGGAGTGGGCGACGTCAGTCCTGGTCGGGGGCCCGCTCCACGGCCGCCCATGGGTCCTTGCCCGGCGTCTGGGCCCCGGTCGGGCAGGTGCGGCGGTAGTCGCACCAGCCGCAGCGCGGCCCGGGGGTGGTGGGGAAGGCCTCGTCCGGGTCGGCGCCCTCGGCGACCGCCCGCTCGGCGGCCAAGATGTCCCGGGCCGTCTCCTCGGCCCGGGTGACCTGGCGGGCCAGCGACTCGGCAGTGTGGTCGTGCGCGGCGACCGTGCCGGTGGGCAGGTGGTGCAGCTCGACCCGGCGGCAGGGCCGGCGGAACACCCGCTCGGCCGCGTACGCGTAGAGGGCGAGGGCCTGCGAGCCGCGGGCGTCGTCGCCGTCCAGGCCGGTGCGGCCGGTCTTGTAGTCGACGATGACCAGCTCCGGGCCGTCCGCGCCGGGTCGGGAGTCGATCCGGTCGGCGCGGCCGTTGAAGGCCAGCACCCCGGTCTTGACCGCCACCACCCGCTCCACGCCGATCGGCTCGTCCCCGGGATCCAGGCCGGCGACGTAGGACTCCAGCCAGGCCAGCGCCCGGCGGTAGGCGTCCCGCTCCTGCTCGTCGTCGCGGTAGCCCTCCCGCACCCAGGTGCCGCGGAGCAGGGTGGCCAGGGCCTCCGGCCGGCGCCGCTCCGGGGCGAGCGCGTACCAGTTCTTCAGGGCGGTGTGCACGCTGGCGCCGAGCGAGTTGTGCGCCCACGGCGGACCCTTCGGCGGCGCCGGACGGTCGACATAGGAGTAGCGGTAGCGGCGCGGGCAGTCGGCGTACGCCCCGAGCTTGCTGGGGGTGCAGACGAAGAGCCGCTCCGGCATGCCCTCGAAGCCGAGCTGCTCGGCCTGCTCGGCGCGGGGTCGGGGGGCCCGGCCGCCGGTGCCCGGTCGTCCGGTCGGGGAGGGTCGTCGCACGCCTGAGATCCTGCCACCCCGGTACGACACCCGGGCGGGCGGCGGGCCCGGCGGTCAGCTCATGGTGAGGTACTGGGTCACGAAGGCGGCGATCGCGTCGGCGATGAGCTGCACCGCGATGGCGGCCAGCAGCAGGCCGGCGATCCGGGTCAGCACCTCGATCCCGCCCGGCCGGAGGATCTTGACGATCACGCCGGAGAAGCGCAGCACGACCCAGACCGCCACCATGACCGCGACGATCGCGGCGGCTATCGCGGTGTAGTCGCCCAGGGCGCCGGCCCGCTGGACGAAGAGCATGGTGGCGACGATGGCACCCGGCCCCGCCAGCAGCGGGGTGCCCAGCGGCACCAGGGCGATGTTGGAGGTCACCTGCTGGCTCGGGTCGTCCGCCTTGCCGGTGAGCAGCTCCAGGGCGACCAGGATCAGCAGCAGCCCGCCGGCGGCCTGCAACGCCGGCAGGTCGACGTGCAGGTAGGCCAGGAGCGTCTGCCCGGCCACCGCGAAGATTACGATCACCCCGAGCGCCAGCGCCACGGCCTGCCAGGCCGCGCGGTTCCGGTCCCGGGCGGGCAGCGGCCCGGTCAGCGCGAGGAAGATCGGCATCATGCCCGGCGGGTCGACGATCACCAACAGGGTCACGAAGACCTCGCCGAAGAGCTTGAGATCCACCCGGACACGGTAGCCGCGGCGTCCAGGCGGTTCAGCCTGAAGCGACCGGGGTCACCCCGCTGGCCGTGGCGACGATCCGCTCGTACGCCCCGGGGTCGGTGGTGTGCCCGCCGAGCCGGACCGTCTTGTGTGTGCCGTGGAAGTCCGACGACCCGGTGACCAGCAGCCCCAGCTCGACGGCGAGCCCCCGGACGTGGGCGCGCTCGGCCGGCGAGTGGTCCTCGTGGTCGGCCTCCAGGCCGGCCAGCCCGGCCGCCGCCAGCGCCACGATCAGCTCGTCCGGCACGATCCGCCCGCGGCGGGTGGCCCGGGGGTGGGCGAAGACCGGTACCCCGCCGGCCGCCCGGACCAGCGCCACCGCCCGGAAGACGTCGATGTCCTCCTTGGGCAGTCGGTACCGCTCCCCCAGCCAGTCCGGCCCGAACGCCTCGGAGGTGGTCGCCACCAGCCCGGCCCGGATCAGCGCCTGGGCGATGTGCGGCCGGCCGACCGTCCCACCGGCCGCTCCGGCCAGGATCTCCCGCCAGCTCACCTCGATGCCGTCGGCCTGCAGCAGCCGTACGATCCGCTCACCGCGCACCTCCCGCGCCAGCCGCACCCGGGCCAGCTCGGCGACGAGCTCCGGCTCGGTCGGATCGAAGAGGTACGCGAGCAGGTGCAGCGGGATCGCCGGCTCGACGCCGAACCAGCGGCAGGAGAGTTCCGCGCCGCGAATCAGGGTGAGCCCCGGCGGCAGCGCGCGTACCGCGGCCTCCCAGCCGGCGGTGGTGTCGTGGTCGGTGAGGGCCACGACGTCGAGCCCGGTGTCGGCGGCAGCCCGGACCAGCTCGGCGGGGCTGAGCGTGCCGTCGCTGGCGGTGGAGTGGGTGTGCAGGTCGATCCTGGGCGCCGCGGTCATCCGCCGACGCTACCGGTCCCGGCCGGCCCCCGCCGGGCGCCCCGGAGGGTCAGGAGGCGGTGTCGCTGACCAGGACGGGCCGTTCGCCGGGGGCGACGCCGCCGACCGACGCCGCGCCGGGGCGCTCGCCGGCCAGCACCCGCTCGACCCGTACCCGGACGAGCCCGCCGGCGCCGTCGACGTGCAGCGCGGTCCCGGTCGGCGTCCAGGCCACCACATCGGTCACCGCCGGCCCGGCGGACCGGGCCGACACCGTCGAGCCGAGCGTGTCCAGGTCGACCAGGAGCGCATCCTTCCCGGCCCCGTTCACCAGCAGCCACCGCCCGTCGGCCGACACCCCGCCCCGGCCGTCGGTGCCCAGCTCCGGACCGCAGCCGGTGCGTACCGGAGCCAGGCCGCGGGCCGGATCGAGCAGGGCCAGGCAGGGCCGTCGGGGCGTACCGGCGGAGACCTGGCCGACCACCCGGCCGTCGGGCAGCACGCCGTAGACGTTCAGCAAGCTCCGCTCGGCGGCGGCCGGCAGCGCGCCGGCCAACCGGCGCCAGACGGTGAAGCCGCCCTGCCCGGGCTGCCGGACCAGGACCGCGTCACCGACGAAGCCGACCGGCACCGCGCCGTCCGGGGCCGGCGTGCGGGTGGTCGCGAAGAGTTGGTCGCCGACCAGGGCGGCGGCGAGCAGTTCCCGGCCGTCGCGCCAGGCGAGCTGCCGTCCGTCCGGGGCCAGCGCGATCGCGTCCGCGCCGGCCAGCAGCACCTGCGGCGCGCTGCCGTTGGGCGGCACCCACCAGAGGGTACGACCGGCGGCGGTGGCCACCGAGGTGACCAGCCAGCCGCCGTGGTCGCGACCCGCTGCGCCCGGTCCACCGGGCCCACATCGGTCAGCTCACGCCGCTCGCCACCGCTGCCCTCGAGCCAGGACCCGATGATCAGGTCCAGCTCGGCCCGGACCGGCCCCTTCGGCGACGGCGTGGACGGTGACGCGGTCGGCGGCGGCGCCGGGGTGCGCGGATCGCCGAGCACCACGATCGGGCTGCCCTGGTGGCCGGGCCGGTCGCCGAACTGGGCCGTGCCGGTGGTGACCAGCACCGTGGCCGCCCCGGCCAGGGCGAGACCGGCCAGCGCGCGTCGGCGTACCGTCCGGTTCGCCCGGCGGATGGCCAGCGCGGCCGGGTCGGCGGCGAGCGGGCCCGGCGCGGCGACCCGACGGGCGAACGTCTCCCGCAGCGCCCGCTCCAGCTCGTCCTGCGTCACGGCGAATGGACGCTCCGGACCCTCGGTCTGGTTGTCGCAGGGGTTCGGTGTCCGGCTCATCGGGTCTCCACCGGGACGGTGGCGGGCCGCACGGCGGCCGGACGCCGGGCCAGGGCGGCCGGCCGGACCGCG
>NZ_JAEVHJ010000320.1:0-7474 GCF_016802855.1 Micromonospora sp. ATA51
TCAGCGAGACCGTCATCCGATTCGTCATGATCCAGCTCAAGGCGCGGGGCCTGGTTTACGGCCAGCCGGGTCGAGGTGTGTACGTCAGCAAGAGGGACTAACCCGGCCGCCCGTTCATCACCTGCTAATCGTGACGCCAGGTGCTCACATAATCGGCGAGGCCGGCTTCGGTATGGCGGCCTGCGGGACGGAGATCGATGGCGCGGGTTGGCCCCACCGGTGCTGGCACCTGGACCACGCGGCCCGCCCGCACGGGCATGGACGGCTGCCCTTCACAGGCTTAAAGTCGCGCCAGTAGAGGCGCCCGGTTAGACCGGCGGCACCGGTCGTCAGGCCGAAATCGTCGACCAGATGCAAGGCATGAGCTAGGAGGTCGCAGAGGACGGAGCCAGCGGCGATGAGCGCGTCCGCCGCGTAGAACGCGACTTCGTTGCTCAGAGGCTCCACGCTGCCATCGGCCGACTGCAGCGCAAGGGGGGAGCGGGCGTAGGTGCGGGACGTGAACGCCTCCGAACCGTGCACGATCGGTGGGGACGACAGAGCTACACGGGCACCGAAAGCTGGATGCGAGGCGTCAGACAGCCAGTCGTACCACTCGATGTATCGCCCGTCTCGGGTGGCCCGGGCCAGCTTCTGCACGTATGTGAGGACGTTGGTAGCTTGCAGGTCCTGCGGTGTCCCCTTGAGTCGTGAGGCGATGGCAGTCCGGGTCAGGATGGGATGAAGTTTGGAGCGCACCGAGCTTGGCCGCGTGATGGGATCCGGTGGCAGCGCCTTGACCTCCGCCCAAGCCGCCGCCAAGTTCGTACCCTCCACCAGCAGGCAGCCTGCCTCTTCGATGAGCGCTCGTACCGCCACCGCCGCTGAACTGATGCGCCATCGTCCGAGGCTGTAAACGGCATCTTGTGCAAGGTCCACACTCCGCCAAGCATGGATCAGCCACCAACTGACCAGTCGGGTGTGTAGCTCCGGAAAGATCACGCCAGCCGCCGGGTCACGCATCCCCGCCTCAGATGGCTGGTCAACCGCTAGTACCGTTTTCTCGTCGGTCGACACCACGAAGATCCAGTCCTCGCTCCGGCGTCGTGCCAGCTCCTGCCAACGTCGGGCGGCGCGAGGGTCGAGCGGAAAGAGCATGATGTCAGTGGTGCCGGCATCGGAGGTCAAGTCATCCAGCTCCCCGATGCGCCTAGCGAGGTCCATGAGAGAACGTCCACGTGCCGCGCCGAACGCATCGGCTGCCGATCGGGTGATGCCCTCGCGCGTTTCCGGATCCATGATCGTCACCTCGCTGTTGAGCCACTTCTGTGTCACTGAGAGCCAGCTTCGGGATATGAAAGCCTGGGTCTTTCCGCCTCTCGACCGCTGGCAGCCTGGCGTAGCCAGCGCCCGTGACAATCACCCTCTGCTACTGCTTCGCCCAGTAGCGAAAAACCTCCTGCACCTCGGAGTGCCACGGAACTCCACCGTCGTCAAAGCCCTTGCCTGGGGCGCCGGTATCCGACTTGACCACAAGGGCGGCTAGTGAGGGCTCGCCAGCTTCGATACAGACGTCGGAAAGCTCATCGAGCACGCGCCCCATATGGTGACTGAGAGAGACCCCTGTCATACCGATGGCCAAACCCAACTCCTTGTACGTCACCAGCGAGCGCCGACGGGCGGCGAGAATAAGGGCCGCACGCGCCTGAAGGACCTGTTGTTCTCTAACTGTCGATTCCACGTGGACATACTGCCGCCGCTGGTGGCGGAGGGAAAGGCCCGGAACGGACGGTAGTAGAGCGGACCGGACGGGCCCGGAGCCCTAGACCGACCGGCAGGTCAACTGACGGACCAGAGGCGGGGGCAGGTTCAGCCGGTCGTAGCATTTGATCTTGGCGGTTCGGTGGGACAGGATGTTCCGCCGTGCGTGCGATGTTGTCCTTGGCTGATCGTGAAGAGATATCCCGTGGCCTGGCCGAATGCCTGGAGTACAAACAGATCGGTGTCCTGATCGGCCGGGACCCGTCGGTGGTCTCACGGGAGGTCGCCCGGCATGGTGGTCGCGGCGGGTACCGGGCTGCGGCCGCCGAGACGGCGGCGGCGGTGTCGCGGCGGCGGCCGAAGACGTGGGCGGTCGAGCGGGTGTCGGGTCTGCGGGAGGTGGTGCGCGAGCGGCTGCGGCTGGGCTGGTCTCCGGCGTCGATCGCGGGCCGGTTGCCGTTCGACTACCCGGACGATCAGGCTTACCGGGTGTCTCACGAGGCGATCTACCAGTGGGTCTACGCCCAGCCGGTGTCCACCCTGGCGCGGGAGCTGATCGGCTTGCGCACTGGCCGCACGGCCCGTCGTGGCGGTGCCCGGCCGGCTCCGGCGCCACGGATCCGCGAGCCCCGCTACCTCGACTAACGGCCCGCCGAGGTCGAGGGCCGGCAGGTCCCCGGTCACTGGGAAGGTGACCTGGTCATCGGTAAGGCGGGCAAGAGCGCGGTGGCGACGCTGGTCGAGCGGACCTCCCGCTTCGTGGTCCTGGTCCCGCTGACCGGCCGGGACTCGCTGACCGTGGGGGATGCGATCATCGCCGCGGCCGGGACGCTACCGCGGCAGATCGCCCGGTCGTTGACCTGGGACTGCGGGTCGGAGATGGCCGGACACGCCCGGATCACCGCGGCCGGGCTGCCGGTGTACTTCGCCCGCCCACACTCGCCCTGGCAGCGCGGCAGCAACGAGTGTCGGCGCTCACGGAATTCCCCGGGGCTGCGCTCATGTAATTCCCCAGGTGGTGGCCCTCGGGTGTAGTTCTACTTGGTGGTCTGGGTGGTTGTCGAGCCTGGGCGGCCGGGTCGTTTGTTGGGGCGGTAGCTGGGTCCGTTCATGAAGACCTGGTGGCTGGTGTTGATGAGCCGGTCGAGCAGTGATTCCGCGACGACCGGGTTCGGGAACAGCGGATACCAGTCGGCGGGTGACCGGTTCGAGGTGGCGATCAGCGACCGTCCGGCCTGGGCGCGTTCGGAGATCAGTTCGTAGAGGTCGTCGGCTTGTTGGGCGGTGAGTTCCCGCATCGCGAAGTCGTCGAGGATGAGTAGTGCCGGTCGGGTGAGCTCGGCGAGGCGGCGGGGCCAGGTCCGGTCGGCGTGTCCGCCGGCGAGGTCGGCGAGAGCGCGGCTGGTTTTGAGGAACCGGACGTCGGCGCCGCGGCGGACGGCGAGGTGGCCGAGGGCTTGCGCGACATGGGTTTTCCCGACGCCGACGGGGCCGTGGAGCACGACTGATTCGCCGGCTTGCAGCCAGCGCAGGGCGGCGAGGTCGCGGATCTGCGCGGCGGGCAGTTTCGGGCTGGTGTGAAAGTCGAACTCTTCCAGGGTGGTGGCCTGCTCGAAACGGGCGCGGCGCAGCCGTCGTTGGATGCTCATGGTGTCGCGGCGGGTGATTTCGTCGTGGCAGAGGACTTGCAGGAAGTCCAGGTGCCCGAGTTCCCCGGCCTGGGCTTGAGCGAGGCGGGCGTCGAGGGTGTGCAGCATGCCGGACAGTTTCAACGCGCGCAGGCTGTCGTGTAGGGCGGTGTCGACGACGGTCACGAGGTCTCCTTGCTCTGGTAGAGAAAACGGCCCAGGGCGGCCATCAGGTCCGCCCAGTCGGTGCCGGCGGGGCGGGGGAAACCGTTGCGCTGCAACACATCGGCGATGTCGAACAGCAGGCCGTAGGTGAACCGGGGATCGTTGCTGCCGGGTGCGGGCAGCGGATAGGCCGGCTGCTGCGGTGTGCTGGTGGTGGTGGTGTCGGTCATGCCAGCACCGCCGTCGCGCCCTCTGGCAGCTCGTCGTCGCCAGGACCGTCAGGGCGCCGGTTCGTGGTGGCCGGGTCCGCGTCGGGCGTGGCGTTCGTGGTGGGCAGGGCGATGACGTTCGCGAACAGCTGCGAAGGGCCGTGCAGGTGGGCTGCGGCGCCGCCGTCACCGGTGGCCGCCGGTGGCGGGTCGGTCTCGGCGCCGGCGATCAGGATTCCCTTGACGGTGCGATAGGAGGGGTCACCCACCGCGATCGCCTTGCCGCAGGCGGCTTCCAGCCGGGCGGGGCTGTGTTTACCGGCCAGACCGAGCACGCCTTGCGCGGCGCGCAGCCGGAACAGGGCGTTGACCTGCAGCAGATCGTCGATGACCTGCCGGCAGGCGGGGCCGATCTCGGCCGCTCGGGTGCGGCACCAGGTCGGCGTGCGCATCGCGAAGGCGATCTTCTCCGGCGGGTAGTGACTCAGATCGGTCTGCTTGCCCTGCGGTTTACGGCCGTGTGTCGCGATCAGCTGCCCCTGGTGGAAGAACTGCACCACCAACGGCGTCGATCGGGCGTCGACGCGCTGACCCAGATATCGCCACGGGATCGAGTAGATCGTCTTACCGACCTTGGCGTGGATGTCCGGCCCGACCATCGCCGTCGACCACGTCGCGAGGACGAACGCCTTGGTAGGCAATGGTTGTAGCGTCTCGGCCTCGAGCGCGGCGAACACCGAGGCCGGCGCGGCGCCGGACAACGGCCGACACGCCCGCGCTCCGGCGACGTCGCGAGACCAGGCCAGCGCCGCGGACTGCATCTGGGCCAGGGAGGTGAACTCGCGGCCCCGCCAGAACGAGTCACGGACATACGGCATCGGCCGCTCGACGCGGGCCTTGTCCCGCGGCTTGCGGGACCGGGCCGGGTCGACCAGCGCCCCGTAATGGGCGGCCAGTTCGGCATACGAGCGGTTGATCTTCGGGTCGTAGAGGCCGGGGCGGTCCACCCCGGTGCGCAGGTTGTCCGGAACCAGCCGGCGCGGCACCCCGCCGAAGAACGCGAACGCCTCGACGTGTGCGGCGGTCCACGCGGCCTGGTCCATGACGAGCACCGGCCGCACGAACATGTGCCGCGAACACGCCAGGACCATCACGAACGCCCACACCCGCCGGCGCAGCCCGGTCGCCGGGTCGGCCCAGTAGCCCAGATGCCCGTAGTCGATCTGGGCTTCCTCACCGGGCGGGGTGTCGGCCTCGTCGCGCAGCACCACGACCTGGTCGCGGCGCACCTGTTCAGGCAGGTTCGCGGCCACATACCGCTTCAGCGACGCCACGCTGGCGGTCAAGCCGTGTTCGTCACGCAGCCGCTGATGGATCGTCGCCTGCGTCACCCCGGCCTTGAGCATCTCGACGATGTAATCGTGATGCACGCCGATCGCAGGCCACGTCACCTGCCGCAGCCTGGTATCGGCCAGCTGCGGGAACCAGCGCAGCACCAGCGCAGCCCAGTCCTGCTGGGCCATCACCGGCCCGCCCGGTGTCAGCCCCGCCGCTACCGCCGGCGCCAGGTACTTACGGATCGTCTTGCGATCCACACCCAGTGACACGGCCACCTCGCTGATCGAGCGGCCCGCATACCAGTGGATGAAGATCTCGGTCACATCGACCACGTCGAACGTTCTCCTCGCCATCGACTCCCTCACCCGTCGCCCGGACGAGGGAGGACTCTGCATGATCGCGAGGACCCACACCTACGGCACGCTCGTCATCCCCATGGGGAATTACGTGAGCGACCGGGTGGGGAATTACGTGAGCGGCAGACCGCTACAGCTGGGGAATTCCGTGAGCGCCGACACAACGAGAACGCCAACCGGATCCTGCGGGAGTACTTCCCCAAGGGCGTCCCTATCACCTCGGACCCGAAATACCTGGCGATGGTGGCTGCCGAGATCAACGACCGACCGCGTAAGATCCACGGCTGGAAGAAGCCCTCCGAGATATTCACCGAACTCGTCGAGGCAAATGCTTCCACCGGCTGAACCTGCCGGGATCTGCCTCCTGGTAGCCCTTCGCGACGATCGCGATCTTCGCAGCCGCTCACCTCCTCGGATGAAGGTCCGCTCAACCTCTGGTGCTTGGTGTAAGCGATGCCGGTCAACGCGTAGGCCTACGTCCCCCTACTCGAAGATGCGCTCGACGACGGCGTCCTGCTCCGAAGTAGCGGGCGGTGGTTTCAGGGAGGCGTGGTCGAGCAGAGCCTGGACCTTAGCCGCGTCGGCGCGCATCGGTCGAGGTGACAGTGCAGCGCGTCGACCGACCGGCCGAAGGCCGCAGCCGGGTCGGCGGGGTAGCGGGACTCCCGTCGCCGTCGTGGTCTGGGTCATCGCCGGTTGGTGTCGCTGCGTGTGGCTCATCAGAGCCCGGACGTGCGGATGCGGTAGTGGGCGTCCCGCCCCGCGGTTGCCCGGCGACGAATCGTTGCGGTTGCGTACGTAAGTTCAGCCGACCCGGCCGCTATTGGGCCGCCGCCTCCTCGACCGGCACGGCAATGGCCTCCTCCGCCTTCAGCCACGCCATGACCTCCGCGTCGGGCGCCCACTCGATGAGCAGCACCTGGTCGGCGCGGGTCATGACGTGCCGGAACGAGTCGAGCGCCCTCCGGGTCGGCCAGGCCACCACCACCGATCCGCCGTGCCAGCGTTGCAGCTTCACCTGCTTCTTCGTGCCCACGATCAGAGTGCCCGGACAACCAGTGATCGAGCTGACCGCCCACGCGTTCTGCACCATGTCACTGATCACCAGGCCCACCCCGGCTGCTCGTTGAGCCCACTCCGCGGCGGCCTCGTTGGCGACCTCGCTGGATCGCTTGGTCGGACCAGGGGATGTAGAGGGGGGCGGATGGGCTGGTCGTTCCGCGCCATGTGAGCACCTCAGACCAGGTCGTCGGTCGCGGGCACCTCGATGTCCCGCCAATAAAGATGGTTGAGGATCAGGCCGAGCAGCTGCACCGCCCGCCAGATGCCGATCGCCCCGGCCGCGGCCGCCGCAGTCACAGGGATCGCCCAGTAAACGCCATGCAGGGCCGGGTACAGGCCGGCGAGGACGGCAACCAGGGCACCGGCCCAACCGATACCGGTCGACACGGTCGGCTTGTCGCTGGCAGCGGTTCGGGCCATGGCGGTCTCCTCACAGGGGGTGAATGTGTGGGAGCCACGGTAGTCAGTGCAGCCGAGGACGGCAGCCACCGGGCAGCCACCCAGGCGCGTCGATCAGGAACCACATAATCCGCCTTATCGCCATATCACGCTCCGCCGTCGCTCCAAGACGTGACAGGGCAGCCCGGTCGACCGAGAGTCGCTACAGCGCGGGTCCTTGGAGGGCGGGGCCGGCGGGGTGCCGGTTCGGTGCGACTGCGTTCGGCCACGACTCGGTGGGCAACCATAAAGTCACTTCAGACACGCAACACTAGACAAGTCACATCGTTCCAGATCAGAAGGCACTTTCGCGTTCCCAGGACAGCCGCCGCCCAGCCCTTAACGAAGGGCCGAGGTTAGTCCCCCGGCGATTTATCGGCTCGAACCAGGTTATTGCACAGGTCGATATCCCAGCCGCACTCGTTGGCGGCTCAGCCCCTAGTACGGCAGCCGCCATTAGCTGTCTGACCAGGGTGGACGCCGCGGGTGGGGCGGGTGAGGTGGGTGCAGCCGCCCTGATGATCATGTGTGTGTGAAG
>NZ_JAEVHJ010000321.1:0-7467 GCF_016802855.1 Micromonospora sp. ATA51
GCCGGCGGCTACCTGGCCGCCGCCCGCGAGGCCGCGCCGGGCCGGCTGCGGATCGGCCGCTTCACCAGCCCGATGCTCGCCGACGAGCCGGTCCACCCCGACTGTGTCGCCGCCGTCGACCGGGCCGCCGGGCTGCTCACCGCGGCCGGCCACGAGGTGGTCGAGGTCCCGGCGCCGCTCGGCCCGGCGGCGTGGCCGCTCTTCGAGACCGTCTGGTACGTCCTGGCGCTCTCCCCGGTGCCGCCCGAGCGGGAGAGGGAGCTGCTGCCGCTGACCCGGCTCCTCCGCTCGCGCGGCGCGGCGGTCGGCGCGGGCGCGCTGATGGCCACCCTGGGCGAGCTGCAGGCCCAGGTACGCCTCGGCGCCCACCGGACCGCCGGTTGCGACCTGCTGCTCTGCCCCACGCTGGCCGCGCCGCAGGCGCCGGTGGGGTCGTTCGCCGCCCTCGATCCGGCGGAGGATTTCGACCGGCAGCGCCGGTTCTCGCCGTACTGCGCCATCTTCAACGTGACCGGCGAACCGTCCGTTTCCCTGCCGGTCGGTCGCACCGCCGACGGCATGCCCGTGGGGGTGCTGCTCACCGGCCGGTACGGCGCCGACGCGACTTTGATCGCCACTGCCGCGCAACTGGAGCACGGGAGTGGCGGCTGGGATCACCACCCCGCAATCTGGCGGGCCGTCGACTCCGCTAACGTGAATACCACAAGCGGAGTCGGGGAATCGTCTCCTTGACAGTCCACCCGACCCGGAATTCCTGGTCTCTCTCTTTCCGCCTGGGGGCGTTGAGGTTGTCTGTTACCGAGACGTTGCTGGTCTTCGTCGGCATCCCGGCGGCCGCGGTGCTGGTGATCGCCGGACTGGCAATCGCCGGCGGCCGTGGCGGCGGTGGCGGCGCCAAGCGCTACCGGCCGGGCCGGCCCTTCGACTTCACTCCGGTCTGGTTCCTCGGCCGTCCGGAGCAGCTGGCCGACTCGGCCGGCACCGCGCTGGCCGCGGGCGCGCAGGCGCCGGCGCTGACCAGCCACAAGCTTGAGAAGGCCGGCGTCGAGGCGCCGGCCGGTGGAACCGGAGGCACAAGTGACCGTTGGTGAGACGCAGGCCGGGACGGGTAACCCGCCCCAGGTGCTGGACGGGCCCTTCTCGACCCGCCAGCTGCTCCGCATCGACGAGGCGCTCCGCCTGGCCGACCAGGGCACCGGCCTGGTCTTCTCGGTCTACGTGGGCGGCCTCGACGAGCCGATCCGGGAGCACGCCCAGCGGCTGCACCACCAGCTCGCCGAGCCCGACAGGTCGGTCCTGATCGCCGTGTCGCCCAACCAGCGGCAGCTGGAGATCGTCACCGGCCGGTACGCGCGCAAGCGCATCCCGGACACGTACGCCAAGCTCGCCGCGCTCTCCATGGTGGCGTCCTTCGGCGGCGGCGACCTGGCCGGCGGCATCATCCAGGGCCTCGACCAGCTCGCCAGCCACGCCGGCAAGGGCTGAGCCCTCCCCGAGCACGACGAAGCCCGGTCCGCGTTTCGCGGGCCGGGCTTCGTGTATCGCCATCTCGGCGACCCGGCGGATCAGGCGCTCTGGGCGTCCCTGGCGCGGGCCTTCAGGGCGCGGGCCACGCCGTCCCGGCCCTCGGCGACCAGCCGGCGCAGCGGGGCCGGGTGACCCTCGCCGGCCAGCCACGCGTCGGTCGCCGCGACCGTCTCGTCCTCGACCAGGTACGCCGGGTAGGCGAGCTGGGTGAACTCCTGCGCCGGCTCGCTGTCCCGGCTGGCCCAGACCTGGTCCACCACCGCGAAGTACTTCTCCCGGTAGGGAGCGACCAGGTCGACCTGCGCCGGGTGCGCGAAGCCCTGCAGCAGCGCCCGGTGCCGCCAGTTCGGCAGCGCCTCCGGGCCGGTGAGCAACGCCCACACCGCCGCCTTGTTCTCCGCGGTCGGCACCAGCGCGTGCGCGTAGGCGGCCTCCCGCTCGCCGCTGGCGGTGCGGTCGCCGGCCAGCTCGGCCTCGATCTCGGCGGTGCCGGCCGCCCCGTTGGCCACGAGGGACTGGAGCAGCGCCCAGCGCAGTTCGGTGTCCACGGTCAGCCCGGTCGGCACCTCGGTGCCGTCGAGCCAGCCACGCAGCGTGGCCAGGTCCTCGGCGGAGCGGGCCGCCGAGGCGTACGCCCGGGCCCAGGCGAGCTGGAAGCCGCTGCCCGGCTCCGCCGCGAGCAGCCCGTCCTTCGCGGTCCGGGCCAGCTCGGCCCAGCCGGTCGGCGCCCACGCCGGGTCGACATAGAAGGTGAGCGTGGTGGTCGCCTGCCGCAGGGTGGCGGTGACCAGGTTGATGTCGGTCTCGGCGGGCAGGCCGGCCAGCACCAGCGCGACGTAGTCGCGGGCGGCAGCTCGGCGTCGCGGGTCATGTCCCAGGCGGCGGTCCAGCAGAGCGCCCGGGCCAGCGACGACTCGAAGCCGGCGATGTGCTGCACCACGTTCGCCATCGACCGCTCGTCCAGCCGCAGCTTGGCGTACGTCAGGTCGTCGTCGTTGAGCATCAGCACGTCGGCGGCCGGCTTGCCGTGCAGCGCGGACAGCTCGGTCTGCTCCCCGGTCACGTCGACCTCGACCCGCTCCCGGCGGACCAGCCGGCCGTCGGTCAGGTCGTAGAGGCCCACCCCGATCCGGTGGGTACGCAGCGTCGGGTGCCCGGACGGCGCCTCCTGGCGGACCAGCACCCGCTGGTAGCTGCCGTCGTCGCCGATGGCCACCTCGGGGCGCAGCGTGTTGACCTGCGCCGTCTCCAGCCACTGCGCGGCGAACTTGCGCAGCTCCCGGCCGGAGGCGGTCTCCAGCTCGGAGAGCAGGTCGTCGAAGGTGGCGTTGCCCCAGGCGTGCTTGCCGAAGTACGCCCGCAGGCCGGCCAGGAACGGCTCCTCCCCGACGTACGCGACGAGCTGCTTGAGCACGCTGGCGCCCTTGGCGTACGTGATGCCGTCGAAGTTGACCTCGACCGCCTCCAGGTCCGGCATCTCGCAGTACACCGGGTGGGTGGAGGAGAGCTGGTCCTGCCGGTAGCCCCAGTTCTTGCGGATCGACAGGAAGGTCGTCCACGCGTCGTGGAACCGGGTGGCGTGGGTGTTGCACCAGTGGCTGGCCCACTCGGCGAACGACTCGTTCAGCCACAGGTCGTTCCACCAGCGCATGGTGACCAGGTCACCGAACCACATGTGCGCCAGCTCGTGCAGGATCGTGTTGGCCCGCTGCTCGTACTCGAAGTCGGTGACCTGCGAGCGGAAGATGTAGTGCGACTCGGCGTGCGTGACGCAGCCGAAGTTCTCCATCGCGCCGGCGTTGAAGTCCGGCACCCAGAGCTGGTCGTACTTGGGCAGCGGGTAGCGCACCCCGAACTTCTCGTGGAAGAAGTCGAAGCCCTGCTTGGTGATCAGGAACAGGTCGTCCGAGTCCAGGTACCGCGCCATCGACGCCCGGCAGAAGACCCCCAGGTCGATGCCGTCGTGGCTGTCCCGCACCTCGTGGTACGGCCCGGCGCAGAGCGCGGTGATGTAGGTGCTCATCCGCGCCGACTCCACGAAGTGGACGGTCTTCAGCGCCTCGCCGGCCGGCTCCTCCCGCTCCACCGGCATGTTGGAGACCACCCGCCAGTGGTCCGGCACGGTGGCGTGCCAGGTGAAGACGCTCTTCAGGTCGGGCTGGTCGAAGCAGGCGAAGACCTTCTGCGCGTCCGCCGTCTCGAACTGGCTGTAGAGGTAGGTCTCCCCGTCGACCGGGTCCACCGTGCGGTGCAGGCCCTGCCCGCTGTTCGAGTATCCGAAGTCCGCGTCCACCACCAGGGTGTTCTCCGCGTCCAGACCGGACAGCGTGAGGCCCTTCTCCGCCGACCAGCCGGAGGTGTCGACGGGCGCGCCGTTGAGCGTCGCGGACCGCACCGACTCGGCGGCCACCTCGATGAAGGTCGTCGCGCCCGGCTCGGCGCAGCGGAACTGGACCTCGGTCATCGAGCGGAACGTGCGTCCCGTGCCCTGCACGGCGGTCGACAGGTCAAGGCTGATGTCGTACCCGGTCACCTCGAGCAGGCGAGCCCGCTCGGTGGCCTCGACCTGGGTCAGATTGCGCACTCCCGGCACTGTTCGTCTCCATCCCACTAGCGCCGCGCCGCGGCGGCCCCGGCCTCCCCGGCCCGCTCGTGACGGCCGGTCCGGTCCGAGTCTTCCATGCACCGACACCCTTCGGTGGTCGAGGTCACGCTCTCATTCCGGTACCGGGCCATGCTGGTCGGGGTGAGGATCGAGGGAGGCGCCGGGCTCACCGGCGCACCCGTCGTGAAGGGATCTCACCGTGACCGAACGTGTCGCCGTGGACATGTGGTTCGACCCGCTGTGCCCGTGGGCGTGGATCACGTCCCGCTGGCTGCTGGAGGTCGAGAAGGTCCGGCCCGTGGACATCGACTTCCACGTGATGAGCCTGTCCGTGCTCAACGAGGGCCGGGACCTGCCCGAGCAGTACCAGGAACTGATGAAGAGCGGCTGGGGCCCGGTGCGGGTCTGCATCGCCGTCGAGCAGGCCCACGGCCAGGAGGCGGTGGCGAAGCTCTACACCGCGATGGGCACCCGGATCCACCTCGGCAAGGAGCCGCTCGGCCGGGAGATGCTGGTCGGCGCGCTCACCGACGTCGGGCTGGACCCGGCGCTCGCCGACGCCGCCGAGTCCACCGCGTACGACGAGGCGCTGCGGGCCAGCCACGAGGCGGGCATGCGGCCGGTCGGCACCGACGTGGGCACCCCGGTGATCCACGCCCCCGGCCCGGACGGCGGCAAGGTCGCCTTCTTCGGCCCGGTGATCACCCCGGCGCCGAAGGGTGAGGCGGCCGGCCGGCTCTGGGACGGCGTCCTGCTGGTCGCCGGCACCCCGGGCTTCTACGAGCTGAAGCGCTCCCGCGAGCTGGGCCCCATCTTCGACTGACGGCGGGAGCTCCGGCAACGATCCGCAGTCCCGCACCGGCCCCGGCGTCACCGGGCCGGTGCGGGGCTCGTTTCACCGGGTGTCCCAGCCGGCGGCCCGCGGGGGCCGCGCCCCGGCAGCCCGGAGGAGGCATTCCCATGGCCAAGCACCGCCGTACGTCCGACGACGCGCCGCAGGAGACGGCGACCGAGGACTCCGGTGCGACGTACTGGTCGGTGGACGAGGTCGACTGGCCGGCCGTCCGTCCGGCCCTGCCGGCCGAGATGGTCGACCTGCTGGCCCCGCCGATCGTGGTGGGCGTCGCCCGGGTGGTCGCCACCTCCCGGATGACCCCGCCCGCCGAGACGGTCCTGCCCACCCCCACGCCCGGCGCGATCCGGCCCGGCGTCGTGGCCGGCCGGCCGGTGCCGGTGGGCGCGACCACCGTCCGGCTCGCCGGGTCGGCGGCGTCCCACCCGTCCGGCCCCGCCGGCTCCGTCCCGGGCGGCCGCCCGGTCCCACCCCGGCGCCCGGCCGACACCGCAACGCGCCGGCGCCGCTCGACCGCAACGGCTGAGCGCGGCCCCTTTCATCTGGTGGACGCGGTGCGGGTCCGGGTTCGGCGGGCCGGGGGCCGCGGGTAGCGTCCGTGGGCATGACGGTCGTGCATCCGATCGCCCGGGCCTGGATCACCACTGGCGGCACCGGCGCGCAGAACTACGACGAGTTCGCCGACGACGCGGAGATCACCGCGATCATCGAGGCGAACCCGCACAGTGCCCTCGGCATCGAGATGCCCCACCGGGCGCCGGAGAGCCTCGGCAGGTCCTTCCTCGACGCCCTCCCCGACGCGGTGGCCCGCCTGACCGAGGCCAAGGCGGACGGCAGCTACACCCCGGCCGAGCAGGTCGTGGTGCTCTACCGGATCAGCGCGCCGGGCGAGGAGCCCGCGTACGGGCTCTTCGCCATGGTCGACACCGACCAGATCTCCACCCGGGCCGACGAGCCCGGTCTGGTCATCCGCAACGAGGACGTCTTCATCGCCAAGGTGCGGGAGCGGGTGGCCCTGGCCGAGGCGCTCGGGCACCTGCTCTCGCCCGTACTGCTGCTCCAGACCGGGCGTGGCGACGAGCTGCACGCCGCGCTCGCGGCGGCGACCGAGTCGGCCGGCGCGCCCGCCGCGACGGACGTCGACCAGTCCGGGCGGACGCACGCCATCTGGCTGCTGCGTCCCGGCCCCGAGCAGGACGAGCTGACCGCCCTCGCCGGCGGCGGCGAGCTGGTGGTCGCCGACGGCAACCACCGCAGCCTGGCCGCGCAGACCGGCGGGCTGCCCCGCTTCCTGTCGGTGATCACCACGCCCGCGTCGGTCGCCATCCAGCCCTACAACCGGCTGGTCAGCGAGCTGACCACCACGCCGGAGGAGCTGCTCGACCGGCTCCGCGCCGCCGGTGCGGAGATCACCCCGATCGACGGCCCGGTCGAGGTCCCGGCGGGCGGCGGCGCCGTGCACCTCTACCTCGCCGGTGAGGGGTACGCGGTGACCCTGCCGCACGTCGACGGCGGGCGGCTGGAGAACCTCGACCACGCCCTGGTCGAGCGGCTGCTGCTGCGCGACGCGCTCGGCCTCGACCCGGGCGACAAGCGGATCACCTACGTGGGCGGCGACTACCCGGCGAGCTGGCTCACCGGTGAGGTCGACGCCGGCCGGGCGGAGCTGGCCATCCTCATCGCCCCGGTGACCGTGGACGACTTCGTCGCGGTCAATCTGGCCCGGGAGAAGATGCCGCGCAAGAGCACCTGGTTCACCCCGAAGGCCCGCGGCGGCCTGGTGGTCGCCGAGCTGTCCCGCTGAGCTGTGACGAATCCGCCTCCGTGCGCCGCCCTTGCGGCGGCACGGAGGCCGGCCTGACAGACTGCGCGGTATGCGCGTCTACCTGGGATCCGATCACGCCGGTTTCGAGCTGAAGGTGCACCTGGCCAACCACCTGGCCACGCAGGGCTACGAGGTGGTCGACGTCGGTCCGCACGCCTTCGACCCGGACGACGACTACCCGGCCTTCTGCCTGCACACCGGTGACCGGGTGGTCAACGACCCGGGCAGCCTCGGCGTGGTCATCGGCGGTTCCGGCAACGGCGAGCAGATCGCCGCGAACAAGGTCGCCGGCGTCCGGGCGGCGCTCGCCTGGAACATCGACACCGCGCAGCTCGCCCGGGAGCACAACGACGCCAACATCATCGCGGTCGGCGCCCGCCAGCACACCCTGGACGAGGCGACCGCCCTGGTCGAGGCGTTCCTGACCACCCCGTTCTCCGGCAACCCGCGGCACTCCCGGCGGATCGCCCAGGTCGCCTCGTACGAGCAGACCCGCGAGCTGCCCGACCTGCCGGCCTGACCGCGTCAGCGGCCGGAGCGGGGAAGGTCCTCGCGGGGGACCCAGTTGCGCCGCACGATCACCACCCGGGCCTCGGCCTCGGCCAGGTCCGCGTCGTGGGGCGGGCGGCGTCCCGGGCCCGGCAGCGCGGCGGCCAC
>NZ_JAEVHJ010000322.1:0-7408 GCF_016802855.1 Micromonospora sp. ATA51
CGGAGCCGCCGGCAGCCCGAGCGCGGCCAGCGCCCGCCGGGCGCAGACCCGGCCCGCGGTGAAGTCGCGCCGGCGGCTCGGCACCGCGCGGTCGGACAGGCAGGTCAGCTCGGCGGGGAGCAGGTCGCCGGCCCAGTCGTCGGGACCGGCCACGGCCACCGCGACCGCCGGCGGCAGCAGGTCACGCACCACCCACCTCCTTCAGGTACGACCGCAGCCGCGCCATCTCGGCGCCGGAGCCGGTCGGTCGGCACCGGCGGGTCACCTCCACCGGGGCCATGACCGGTGAACGTACCGCAGTGATGTAACGCCGGAGAGTTGCGTGGCGCTGTTCGGGCGTCACCGGGGGGGCCGAGATCCACATTCGACGGCGGCGCCGAGTCGGGTGCCGGCCGGGTTGTCCGGGCGAACCGAGGGGATATGGGATGACAGGTGGGGACGAATCCGGACCGCAGCCGGGCGAGCACACTCCGGTGACTCCCGACTGGACCTGTGGCACCTGCGGTGACGACTGGCCCTGCCACACCAAGCGGACCCGGCTGCTCGACGAGTACCGGGTCGACCGGGCCTCGCTGAGTGTCTATCTCGGATCGTGCCTCGCCGCCGCCAGCCAGGACCTGCGCGCCGCGCCGGTCTCGTCCCTTCAGGACCGGTTCATCGGGTGGGTGCCGCGGAATCCGCGGACCGCCTGACCTCCTCCACGTGGTGGCCGCCCCGGAGCGGCGGAACGGCCACCACGGGCGGTTCACCGGCGGCGGGGCCGCCGCGTCAGGGCGAAGCCGACCACCCCGGCCACCGCGGCGAGGATGCCGCCGGCCGTGGTCCAGACCCAGCGTGAACCGGGCTCGGGGAGCCAGCCGGTGAGGCTGCTCTCGTCCTCCGCCACGGGCTCGGCGGTCGGCTCGGTGGTCAGCACCGTCCCGGCGCGGTTGTTCGGCACCAGCGGCGCCGCCAGTTCCCCGTCGTCGTCGGACGCGCCGCCCTCGCCGTCCGCCGCGACCAGCAGGTCCACGTCGATCGGCAGGCCCAGATCCGGCTCCGGCAGGTCGACCACGGAGAGCCGGACGTAGTAGGTGCCCGGCAGCGGGTCGGCGGACCACGGTTCGGCCCACGGCCGGACCCGGCGCAGCGTGCAGCCGAGGGTCACGCTGGTCGCCGCCGCGGCCACGGTCGGGGTCTGGGCCCCGGCCGTGCAGGCCTGCCGGCGGCGCAGCCCGTCGAACACGTCGACCGTCCAGGTGGAGCTGCCGCTGCGGCCCTTCGGGAAGGTGACCGTGGCGCTGACCTCGTGGACCTGCCCGGCCTCGGCCGGGAAGGCCCAGTAGAGGTGGTCACCGGTCGAGGCGCCGACCCGGACCGGCTGGCCGGCGGTGATCGCGGTGGCGGTGAGGAAGGACGTGCCGGCCTTGGTGACTGTCGCCGCGCCGGGCGAGGGGGTGGGCGTGGGGGCGGCCGAGGCGGCGGCCGGTGCGAGGGTCAGTCCGGCGGCGACCAGCGCCGCGGCGGACCTGAGCAGGGTACGCATCCTCAGTTCTCCCTCCAGGTGGCGACCCACCAGCGGGTGAGCAGCCCGGCGACCAGCCCGGTGAGCAGCCCGGCCAGGGTGAGCAGGAGCAGCAGGGTCCAGCCGCGGCCCAGGTCCGGACCGTCCGGGGCGGGGGACGAGGCGACCACGTCGACGGTCAGCTCCATCGGCATGCCGGGCGTGGCCTCGGTGCCGGGGCGGGGTGCGAAGGCGTTGCTGACCACCAGGCAGACCGTTTGCGCGGGTTGCGTACCGGTCGGCTCGGGCGTGGGCGCCGGGGCCTCCTCCGCCGCCGACCAGCGCAGGCCGGCGGAGATGACGTCGGTGCGTCCGCTGCCGGCGTCCACGCCCCGGACGATTTCCCGGCCGTCCGGCGCGGTGGCCCGCAGCAGCACCCCGTAGTCCGGGTTGACCGGCCGGTCCAGCGCCACGCTGACCGACGCCCGCAGCTCCTGTCCGGCCCGCACCGGCACCCGGTACCAGCGGTGCTCGGAGAACGCCTCCCGGTCGGTGTAGACGCCGGGGGCGAGCAGCGGGGCGGTCTCGCACTCCGCCGCGCCGCCGACCACCGTCGGGGTGGCCGTGTAGGTGTCCCGGGCCCGGTCCACCAGTTGCTTGATCCGGCCGGTCAGCTCGTCCGCGCTCTGCGCCGCCGTGTACGTCCCGCCGGTCGCTCCGGCGATGCAGAGCAGTTGCCGGCGTACCTTGTCGTCGGGGGCCAGGCCGAGGGTGTCGACCACCAGCCGGGTGCCCTGCGCGGCCAGTTCCCGGGCCACCTCGCACGGGTCCGGCGGGGCGCAGGTGTCCTCCCCGTCGGTGATCAGCACGATCCGGCGGGCGGTGGCGCCGACGCCGAGGTCCTGGGCGGCGGAGCGGAGCGCGAGCCCCACCGGGGTGAAGCCGGTCGGCCGCAGCGTGGCCACCGCCGCCTTCGCCTGGGCCCGGTCGACCGGGCGACCGGCACGATCTGCTGGGTGTCCTGGCAGCCCTGCTTCTTGTCCTTGCCCCGGTAGGTCGCGCCGAGCACCCGGATGCCGAGCTGGGTCTCGTCCGGCAGCGCGTCGACCACCTCGTTGAACGCCTGCTGGGCGACCGAGATCCGGCTGCGCCCGTCGATGTCCCGGGCCCGCATCGAGCCGCTGACGTCGAGCACCAGCTCGACCTTGGGCGGCTCGGCCGGGGGCTCGGTGGTCTCGTCGTCGGCCGTGGCGGGCGCCGGACCGATCAGCGCGGTCGCGGCCAGCAGTCCCAACAGGACGGCCGCCGATCGTCTCTTGTTGATCACCGGGCGAAGTGTAGTGAGATCCACTTTAGATGATCATCCGGGTCGGGCCGCCGCGGCGACCGTCGCCGCCCGACCTGATGGAGGTGCCCTCCGTACCCGACGAATTCGGAAGGTTCCTGTCGGATCACCCACGGTCAGCTGCCGGATGTGAACCATTCGGCCCCTGGTGCATCCGTCGGAAATCTGACCCAACTCCAGCCGTTGTGAACGTGCTGGAGTGTGGTTAAGCTCTTCATGCGCGCCCCAATCGCCCGCTTCCCCCGTGGCAGGCGATCGGGGCGCGCTTCTCTGTGCCCGGTCCGCTGCGGCGGCTGTGCGGGCCGCGCCGCTCGGGCCTCAGATCCAGCGACCGTCCAGCCACATCCGGGCCGACCAGTCCGCGTACGGCAGCAGCCGGCCGACGAAGATCGGATAGAAGTACGCGAAGCAGAGCGCGACGAGCAGCACGTACGCGCCGGCGATGATCCCGCCGACCAGCCGCCGGTCGGAGACCTCCTCCGCCGCGGGCTCGACGGTCGATCCGGCCGGCGAGATGATCGCGCCGAGCACGTAGACCACCGCCAGCACCAGGAACGGCAGCGCCGGCGCGGCGTAGAAGGAGAACATCGTCCGCCCGTCCAGGGCGAACCAGAACCAGGGCAGCAGGCCGGCGCCCACGCAGAGCAGGATCGCCCCGGCCCGCCAGTCCCGGCGGGCGCCCCGAGCCAGACCGTCGCCACCAGCGCCGGCAGGAACGACCACCAGAGCAGCGGGGTGCCCAGCAGCAGGATCTCCGAGGCGCAGCTCGGCGCGCCGCAGGCCCCCTCACCCGACCAGTAGAAGGCGACCGGCCGGCCCAGCAGCAGCCACTGCCACGGCCAGGACTGGTACTTGTGCGGGTCGTCGAGCTGGGTGTGGAAGCCGTACGCGGCCCGGTGGTACTCCCACAGGTTGATCAGCGGGCCGATGACCGGGGCGTCGCTCAGGCCGGGGGTGTTCGGGTAACGGCTGGCCAGGCGGTAGTAGCCCTCGTCACCGAGCAGCCAGCCGGACCAGGTGACCAGGTAGGTGGCGACCATCAGCACGCCGGCTGCCAGCAGCCAGGGCAGCTCGTCGAGGAGCGCGTCCCGCCACGGGCGGCGTACCCCGGCGGAGCGACGGACCCCGACCTCCCAGAAGATCACCAGCAGCGCGAAGGCCGGCAGGAAGTAGATGCCGCTCCACTTGACCGAGCAGGCGCAGCCGAGCAGCACCCCGGCGAGCAGCCGCCACCACGGCCAGTTCCGCCAGCCCGCCGGTGGCCGGCCGGCCCGCCCCGGGCGGGACGGGTCCAGCCCCTCGTCCAGCGCGCGGGCCCAGCGGCGCCGCCGGGCGTCCCGGTCCAGCACCAGGGCGCCGAACGCGGCCAGCACGAAGAGCAGCAGGAAGATGTCGAGCAGGGCGGTGCGGGAGAGCACCAGGTGGAAGCCGTCCAGGCCGAGCAGCAGGCCGGCCGCGCAGCCCAGCGTGGTGGACCGGAACAGCCGCCGGCCGATCCGGACCAGCAGCAGCACCGACAGCGTTCCCGCGACGCCGCCGCGAAGCGCCAGCCGAACTCGGGGGCGGTGGTCATCAGGTGCCCCGGGACGGAGATCTTCGTCTCGGCGTCCTGGTAGCCGAAGGCCCACTCGCCGAACCCGATCAGCCACTTCCCCAGCGGGGGGTGCACCACGTACGACGGGCCGTTGTCCTTGTAGTTCCACTCGACGCCCCGGTCGATCAGGCCGTACGCGTCGCGGGCGTAGTAGATCTCGTCGAAGATCTTGCCGTTGGGGCCGCTCAGGCCGACGAACCGGAGGATCGCCGCGATCAGCACGACCACCCCGGTGGCCAGCCAGGCGTGCCCGTCGAGCCGGGCGTCGACGGTGGCGAGCCGCCGCCGGACGATCGCCGGGACGCCGCGCCCACCCGTCGCCGCGGACTCGTCGGCCGGGCCGGCGGCGGGGTGGCCGGTCGTCGTCCGGCCCGGCTCGGACCGGCCCGCGATCACGCTCTGTGCTGTCGACGCACTCGTCACCCGGCGATCGTAGGCTGCGAAGGTGCCCGGTGGTGCCTGTCGTTTCCGAGATTGGTACCGCCGTCGATGAAGGAGTGCCATTCGTGGGTGAAGTGTCCGAGATTGGGCGGCTGATTCTGCTCGGCGCGCCGCTGGGCAACCCGGCCGACGCCTCGGCCCGGTTCCGCGAGGTGCTCGCCACCGCCGACGTGGTCGCCGCCGAGGACACCCGGCGGCTCACCCGGCTCGCCCGGGACCTGGCCGTCACGGTCCCCGGCCGGATCGTCTCCTACTTCGAGGGGAACGAGGAGCGGCGTACCCCGGAACTGGTCGAGGTGCTCACCGCCGGGTACGTGGTCGCCCTGGTCACCGACGGCGGCATGCCCAGCGTCTCCGACCCCGGGTACCGGCTGGTCCGGGGCGCGCTCGACGCCGGCGTCCCGGTCACCGCCGCCCCCGGGCCCAGCGCGGTGACCACCGCCCTGGCGCTGTCCGGGCTGCCCAGCGACCGGTTCTGCTTCGAGGGCTTCCTGCCCCGCTCACCGGGCGCCCGCCGGTCCCGGCTGCGGGCCCTGGCCGCCGAGGAACGCACCCTGGTGCTCTTCGAGGCCCCGCACCGGATCACCGCCGCCCTGGCCGACCTGGCCGCCGCCTTCGGCCCCGACCGGCCCGCCGCGCTCTGCCGGGAGCTGACCAAGACGTACGAGGAGGTGGTCCGCCGGCCGCTGGGCGAGCTGGCCGACTGGGCCGCCGAGGGCGAGCCCCGGGGCGAGATCACCCTGGTGGTGGCCGGCGCGCCGCCCGCCGCCGCGGTCCGGCCCGACGACGACACGCTCCGCGCGGCGGTCGCCGAGCGGGAGTCCGCCGGGCTGTCCCGGCGGGACGCCATCACCGAGGTCGCGACCGAGTACGGGTTGCGGCGCCGCGAGGTCTACGGCGTCGTGCACGGCTGACCGACACCGGTCACCAGGCGGCCGCGAGGAAGCCCAGGGTGATCAGCAGCGGCCCGGTCAGCGACACCCCGACCGCCCAGTGGCGTCGCCGCGGGTCCCGTAGCCGGGTCGCGCCGGTCCACCGGGCGATCCCGCGCCGCAGGCCAGCACCAGCAGCAGGCCGAGCAGCCAGCGCAGGTGCCGGCCGGACCCGGTGTCCGCGTACGCGGTGCCGCCGTCGGCCCGGATCATCCGCGCCGGCAGCGCCGTGCCGGTGCCGGTGCGCTCGGCGGGCACCCCGCTGACCCGGACCCCGTGCGCGACGAACCGGCCCCCATCGGCGAGGAAGATCCCCCGGCAGCGCTGGGTCAGCCCGCCGCCGGTGCAGTCGGCGATCACCACGGTGCCCCCCGTGGAATGGCCGACCGCCAGCCAGAGCGGCCCGGCGCTGACCCAGGCGAAGAAGGTGGCCAGCAGGCTCAGCGCCAGCAGCGCGGCAGCCTCCCGCTCCACCGTCATCGCGCCGGCCCGCCCGGCCGTACCGTCGCCCGCGGCCGGCGCGCCCCGCCGGTCGAGCAGATCGCAGAGGTGGCTCGCCTCCTGCCGGATCTGGTCCCACTCCCGATCCGCGCCGGCGGTGCTCTCCGCCCGCGCCGCGAGCCGGGTCAACCGGATCCCCAGCTCGTCCAGGCAGGAATCGACCTGCCGTTGGTCGTAACCGGTCTCAACGACGGAGAACCTCATACTGTCGCCCCCCAGGCAGCTGGTGTTTCTTCCCCACCTGCCGATCCTGGGCGCTGCCGGCGACGGCCGGGGCGCTTCGAGAAAAATGTTCAGCATCCGAGGGCGGTCGACGACCGGCGACCGCGCGTGGACAATCGCCGCCACCCGACGTACGGGCGGCGGCGATGAGGACGAACCAGGCTCAGGAACGCTTCGGCAGCACGACCACGCGGCCGAAGAACTCGTCGATGCGGCGCACCACGTCGTTGAAGTCGTCCAGGTCGATCGGCTTCGTCACGTACGCGTTGGCCTGAAGGGTGTAGCTGCCGACGATGTCGGTGTCCGCGTTCGATGTGGTGAGCACGACGATCGGGATGGTGCGCAGGTCCTCGTCCCGCTTCACCTCACCGAGCACCTGCCGGCCGTCCATTCGGGGCATGTTCAGGTCGAGCAGGATCATGTCGGGGCGGCGGGCGTCGGTGTGCCGGCCCTCGCGCCGGAGAAACTCCATCGCCTCCTGGCCGTCGTTGACCACGTCGATGACCTTCTCGACGTCCGAGTCCTCGAGGGCCTCCTCGATCATCAGGACGTCGCCCGGGTCGTCGTCCACCACCAGGATCCGAACGGGGCTGGGGCTGGCTGGACCCATGGGTTACCTGCTTCGTGTCGGTGGCGGGGTGGGACCTCTCGGTCACCTGCTGGCGGGGAAATCTAGCCCATCACGGGCGGAACGGCGAGGCCAGATCGGGCGTGTCCGCGTCGTAACGGAGAACCTCGGCGAGCCCGGTCACCTGCAACACCATGCAGAGGCCGGCGAGCACCAGCACCACGCGACCGGGCGGTGGAGTGGGACGTGGCGAAGAGAACCATGCAGACCAGCAGGCCGGCGATGGCCACGCCGACGGTCTGCACCGCGCCGATCCGGTGGG
>NZ_JAEVHJ010000323.1:0-7403 GCF_016802855.1 Micromonospora sp. ATA51
GCCGGGCCGCCGCCCTCGCCGACCTGCTGCTCGAACGGCACGGCGTGGTCACCCGGGGGGCGGTGCTGGCCGAACAGGTGGTCGGCGGCTTCGCCGCGGACCTTGACCCGACCCGCCGGGCCGCCGCCCTCGCCGACCTGCTGCTCGAACGGCACGGCGTGGTCACCCGGGGGGCGGTGCTGGCCGAACAGGTGGTCGGCGGCTTCGCCGCGGTCTACCCGGTGCTGTCGGCGTTGGAGGAGCGCGGGGCGGCCCGCCGGGGCTACTTCGTCGAGGGGCTGGGTGCCGCCCAGTTCGCCGTCCCCGGCGCGGTGGACCGGATCCGCGCCCTGGCCGACCCGGCCGACGGCGGCCGGGGCCGCGGCGGCCGACGCTGGTGCTCGCCGCCACCGACCCGGCCAACCCGTACGGCGCGGCGCTGCCCTGGCCGGAGCGGGTGGTCGACTCGGGTGACGGCGCGGCCCCGGCCACCGGGCACCGGGCCGGGCGCAAGGCGGGCGCGCTGGTGGTGCTGGTCGGCGGCGACCTGGTGCTCTACGTCGAGCGCGGCGGGCGGACGATCCTCTCCTTCACCGACGACACCGACACGCTCGCCGTGGCCGGCAAGGCGCTCGCCGACGCCGTGCACTCCGGAGCGCTCGGCGCGATGTCGGTGGAGCGGGCCGACGGCGAGGCCGTGCACTCCTCGCCGCTCCGCGACGCGCTGACCGCCGCCGGCTTCCGGGCCACCCCCCGTGGCCTGCGGCTGCGCGGCTGACCCGGCCCACGGCGCGGCCCGGTTGCAGGCGCGGCGGGCGCCGGCCCGGCCGCCGGTGCTGGGTAGGGTGATCCGGCCGGCAGTGCGGCACGGGACGGTGGGATGGGCACGATCGAGGTACGACCGGCGACGCCGCACGACCACGACGACGTGGCGGCCTGCACCGGCGGGAGTGGGGTGGCGCGTACGTGGTGGTCCAGGACACCCGCTACCACCTGCGTACCCTGCCGACGCTGGTGGCGGTGGACGGGGCGGGCGGCTTCGCCGGGGCGCTGGCGCACCGGCTCGCCGACGGCGGGCTGGAGGTGGTGAGCCTGGCCCGCTTCCACCAGCGGCGCGGGCTGCGGCTCGTGGCGGTCCACGCGGGCGCGGTCGACCGGGCCCGGCAGGTGAAGCCCACCATCCCGTACGCCGGCGCGGACGACATCCCGCTGCACGACGGGCTGGTGCTGGAACGGCGACGCACCGGGACGAATCGGTGACCGGGACGCCCTGGGTCTCGCTGACCACCGACTACGGCCTCGCCGACGGGTTCGTGGCGGCGTGCCACGGAATCGTCGCCCGGATCGCCCCGGCCGCCCGGGTGATCGACGTGACCCACCTGGTGCCGCCCGGGGACGTGCGCCGGGGCGCGACGGTGCTCGCCCAGACCGTGCCGTACCTGCCGGCCGGGGTGCACGTGGCGGTGGTCGACCCCGGCGTCGGCACCGACCGGCGGAGCGTCGCCCTGGCCGCCCCGGGCGGGCTGCTGGTCGGTCCGGACAACGGACTGCTGCTCGACGCCGCCGACGCCCTCGGCGGGATCACCGGCGCGGTCGAGCTGACCAACCCGGAGTGGCTGGCACCCCGGGTCTCCCGCACCTTCCACGGGCGGGACGTCTTCGCCCCGGTCGCCGCCCGGCTCGCGCTCGGCGCGCCGCTGGCCGGGGCGGCCCGGCGGTGGATCCGGCGACGCTGGTCCGGCTGCCGGCGCCGGTGGTCCGGCGGACCGGCGCGGGGTTCGCCGCCGAGGTGCTCGCCGTGGACCACTTCGGCAACGTCCAGCTCGCCGCCCCCGGCGGGCTGCTGGACCAACTCCCCGAGCGGATCCGGGTGGGCGGCAGACCGGCGGTACGCGGGCGGACGTTCGGCGACGCCGCGGTCGGCGACCTGGTCGTCCACGTCGACTCCGCCGGCCTGGTGGCGGTGGCGGTACGCGACGGTCGGGCGGTCGAACTACTCGCCGTACGCCCCGGGGACGTCCTGGCGGTGACCGACCAGTGATCACACCTCCCCGGCCGACCTCGAGTGTGGAATGCTGCTCCGGTGGGTGAGTACTGGGTTCCGGTCGGCTGTCCGTGTTGCGCGTCCCGGACCGGCGGTGGCACCTGCCCGGTCTGCTTCTGGACGGACGACGGCCAGTCGGACGTGGACGCCGACGTGGTGCGCGGCGGCGCCAACGGCGACCTGAGCCTCACCCACGCCCGGCTGAACTTCGCCGTCTACGGCGCCAGCCACCCGCGCTACCAGGACATGGTCCGCGCGGCCCGCCCGGACGAGCGGCCCTGACCCCGCGCGGGCGAGGGATGATGGACAGGTGCCCGAAGGTGACACCGTCTGGAACACCGCCCGCGTCCTGCAACGGGCGTTGGCCGGCGCCCGGCTCACCGGCTCCGACTTCCGGGTGCCGCAGCTCGCCGGGACCGACCTGACCGGCTGGACCGTCCGCGAGTCGGCCAGCCGAGGCAAGCATCTGCTGCTCCGGCTCACCGCTCCGGCCGGCACGCCCGCCCCCGGTGCGACGCCCGGAAGCGGCGGTACGCCCGGCGCCGGCGGCACCTCCGGAGCCGACGGCACGGCGGCGGGCGGCACGTCCGGCGGGGGGCGGGACTGGACGCTGCACTCCCACCTGCGGATGGACGGCGCCTGGCGGGCGTACGCGCCGGGCGAGCGGTGGGCGGCCCGGCCGGCGCACCTGATCCGGGTGGTGCTCCGCTCCGCCGGGGCGGTCGCGGTCGGATACCACCTGCACGAGCTGGCGTTGATCCCGACCGACCAGGAGGAGTCGCTGGTCGGTCACCTCGGGCCGGACCTGCTCGGCCCGGACTGGGACCCGGCCGAGGCGGTCCGCCGGCTGGCCGCGCAGCCGGACGCCACCATCGGCGAGGCGCTGCTCGACCAGCGGAACCTGGCCGGCGTCGGCAATCTCTACAAGTGCGAGGTGCTCTTCCTGCGCGGTGTCTCCCCGTGGACGCCGGTCGGCGCGGTGCCGGACCTGACCGGCACGGTCGCCCTGGCGCAGCGGCTACTGGCCGCCAACCGGGGGCGGTGGACGCAGAGCACCACCGGCTCACTGCACCGCGGGCAGACCAGCTACGTGTACGGTCGCCGGGCCCAGCCGTGCCGCCGCTGCGGCACCGCGATCCGCAAGGAGGAGTTGGGCGAGCGGGTCACCTACTGGTGCCCGGTCTGCCAGCCGGACCGCTCCGCGCCGTAGAACTTCCACGAACCGGTCAAGATCCCCGAGATACGGACGATTGGGTACTTCCCTCCCCCGGCGTTCGCGTCGCATGCTGCGGTGGAGTGCTCACCGATCGTCAGCAGCGCGTCCGCCCGTCACGCCGGAGTGACGGCCGGCGCGTCGGAGATCCGGGGGAGAGCCATGGCCCTGTTCCGCAGACTGCGGCCGAGCTGGGCGGACCGGGCGGTCCGCATCGGCGAGGAGCACGCCCCGACCGTGCCCGCCGCCCGGGCCGCCGAGCCGGCCGAGCCGGCGCCGGCCAGCCTCGACCCGGCCGCCGTGCCGCACTGCTTCGGCCCGGTGCCGAACTTCGCCGGCAGCCCGCTGCCGGTCGTGGACCGGCACGGCCGGCCGGTACCCGGAACCGGCATCCGCAAGTTCGTCGACGCGCTCCCCCTGCCCGGGCCGCTGGGCCGCAACGGCCTGGGCGCCCACCTGCCGGTGGCGGTGCCGGACACCATCACCTGGCCGGGCTGCGACTACTACGAGATCGGTTTGCAGGAGTACGCCCAGCGGCTGCACCGGGACCTGCCGGCCACCCGGTTGCGCGGCTACCGCCAGCTCAACCTCGGCACCGACCCGTCCGGGCACAACACGGTGGCCCCACCGGACCGGCCCTGGCACCTCGGCCCGCTGATCAGGGCCAGGCGCGGCCGGCCGGTCCGGATCAAGTTCATCAACCTGCTCCCCACCGGCCGTCCGGGGAGCTCTTCCTGCCGGTTGACGAGACGGTCGACGGGGCGAGCGTGGGTCCGCTGGACGGGCCGGCGCCGTACCCGCAGAACCGGGCCGCGCCGCACCTGGCCGGCGCGCAGACGGCCTGGATCAGCGCGGGCAACCCGTGGCGGTGGGTCACCCCGGCGGGCGAGATCACCCCGTACCCGACCGGGGTGGGGGTGACGCCGGTGCCGGACATGCCGCCGCCGGGTGCCGGCGCCAGCACGCTCTACTTCCCGAACGAGCAGAGCGGCCGGCTGATGTGGCTGCACGACAACGCCCTCGGGCTGTCCCGACTCACCGTCTACTCCGGACAGCTGGCGCTCTACCTGCTCACCGACCCGGCGGAGGAACGACTCGTCGCCGACGGCGTGCTCCCGGCCGACGAGCTGCCGCTGGTGATCCAGGACAAGACCTTCGTGCCGGACGACGACCAGCTCGCCGCGCAGGACCCGACCTGGGACCGGGACCGCTGGGGCGCCAAGGGCAACCTCTGGCACCCGCACGTCTACCAGCCCCGGCAGAACCCGTACCGCGCGGACGGGCGGAACCCGACCGGCCGCTGGGACTACGGGCCGTGGACGCACGACCCCGACGGCGGCGGCAGCCCGTGGGTCGCCCCGGTGCCGAACCCGCACCACGACCCGGTCGCCGAACCGGACGAGCCGCCGCTGACGCCGGGCGTACCGCACCCGTCGGCCGTTCCCGCGGCGTACGGGGACACCATGCTGGTCAACGGCGCGGCCTACCCGTACCTGACCGTGGAGCCGAGGGCGTACCGGTTCCGGATCCTCAACGCCTGCGCCGACCGCAGCCTCAACCTCCAGCTCTACCAGGCCCGCTCGGACGGTCCGCTGTGGCCGGACGACGGCGGCCCGGCCGACCCGGACGCCGGCGAGGTGCCGATGGTCGACGCGGTCCGGGCGGCGGACCGCCCGGCGTCCTGGCCGACCGACGGGCGGGACGGCGGGGTGCCGGACCCCCGGGCCGCCGGCCCGGACCTGATCCAGATCGGCAACGAGTGCGGCCTGCTGCCCGCCCCCGTGGTGCTGGCCAACCGGCCGGTGGGCTACCGGTACGACCGGCAGGACCCGACCGTGCTCAACGTGGACACCCACACGCTGCTGCTCGCCCCCGGCGAGCGGGCCGACGTGCTGGTGGACTTCTCCGCCGTGCCCCCGGGCGCCACGCTGATCCTCTACAACGACTGCCCCGCCCCGCTGCCCCGCTTCGACCCCCGGTACGACCACCACACCGACGCCCCGGACCGCACCGCCCTCGGCGGCTCCCGCCCACCCGTCCCGGGTACGGCCCGAACACCAGGACGCTGCTCCAGATCCGGGTGGCCGGCGCCCCGGCGCCCCGGTACGACCTCGCCCGGCTCGCCGAGCGGCTCCCCGGCGCGTACGCGGCCAGCCAGCGTCCGCCGATCGTGCCGCAACCGGCGTACGACCCGGCGTTCGGCACCCGGGCGCCCCAGGAGACGCTGGTGCCGGCGCGTGCCACCTCGGTCACCTTCACCCCGGCCGGCGCCGCCGCCCCGGTCACCCTCCCGCTCGCGGTGAAGGCGGTCGGCAGGTCTTCGAGCCCCGGCACGGCCGCGCGGTCGGCCGGCTGGGCGTCGGCCACCCGCAGTCGGGCCCGCTCACCCCGGCCACCCTGCCGCTCGGTCCCGCCGACCCCGCAACCGAGGTGCTCTTCGCGGCCGACCCGGCCGTGCCGCTGGGCGCCCCCGCCGACGGCACCCAGCTCTGGCGGATCGTCGGCGACGCCCCGCAGACCCATCCGGTGCACGTGGAAGGCTGCGACGTGCAACTGGTCAACCGGGTCGGCTGGGACGGCACGGTCCGCCCGCCGGACGCCAACGAGCTGGGCTGGAAGGAGACCTTCCGGGTGAACCCCCGGGAGGACGTGGTCGTGGCGCTGCGCCCGGTGCCGCCCACCCTGCCGTTCAAGATCGGCGACAGCGTACGGCTGCTCGACCCGACCCGGCCGGCCGGCGCCCGGCTCGACGCCTCCCCGGTCAGCCCGCTCGACGGGCGGCCGGCCACGGTGGTGAACCAGCTGGTCAACCTGGGCTGGGAGTACCGCTGGCACAGCCGGGCCGCGGGGCTGCGGGACCAGGGCATGAGTCGGCCGCTGGTGCTGCGGGTGTCCCCGAAGGCGCCGACCGGCCTGACCGCCACCCCGGCGCCCGGCTCGGCGACCGCGCTGCCGGCGATCGCGCTGGCCTGGACCGGCAACGGCAGCCGGCCGCCGGCCACCAGCCACCTGCTGCAACGGGCCACGGACACCACGTTCACCGCGGGGCTGACCGAGATCACCGTGGCCGCCAACGCCACCCGGTACACCGACGCCACGGTCACCCCGGGCGTGACCTACCACTACCGGATCCGCGCGGAGAACGCGGTGAGCTGCTCGGCCTGGTCGAACAGTGTGCCGGCGTCGGTGCAGCTCACCGCGCCGGCCCGGCTGACCGCGGCGGTCCCGCCGGCCGCGCCGCTGCGGGTGGCGATGCGCTGGGCCAACCGCTCGTTCGCCACCGGGGTCGACGTGCAGCGGGCCACCAATCCGACCTTCACGAGCGGGCCGGGCACCACCGCCATCGCGGTCGGCGACAACCACGTCGACCCGGCCGTCGCCCCGGACACCACGTACTACTACCGGGTCCGCACCACCTACCTCGGCGCGGCGTCGCCCTGGTCGACGGTCGCCACCGTGACCACCCCGCCCCGGCCCGGGACGCCGGGCACGGTGAGCGCCACCGCCACCGCCCCCACGCCGGACACCGCGACGGTGATCCTGAGCTGGTCGGCCAGCACTCCCACCGGGCCGGGGTCGGGGTTCGTGGTGCAGCGGGCGCTCGATCCGGGGTTCGGCCAGGAGCTGGCCACCTTCGCCGTCACCGGGCGGGGCTTCACCAACACCGGGCTGGCCCGGGGCGTCACCTACCACTACCGGATCCGGTCGTTCAACGTCGTGGGCACCTCCGCCTGGACGGGCCCGATCCCGGTCACCTCCCCGGCGTGAGCCGCCCTCCGGCCCGGGTCAGGGGGTGCGCAGGGGCGTGCCGGCGGTCCGCAGCTCGGCGAGCGCGGCGGCCACCCCGTGCAGCAGGTCGGTCGCCTCGGTGAGCCGCGCGGCGGCGGGGTGCTCGGTGGTCGGCCGGGCGTCCTCGGCGACGTAGCCGGCCGCGGCCACCACCAGCCGCTCGTACGCGGACACCCCGGCGTCCAGCTGGGCGACCAGGGTGCCGTGCGCCTCGGCCAGTGCCGCCCGGGCCTCGGCCGGGGCGAGCCGCAGCGCGCGTTCCACACTGGCCACCCGCTCGGCGAGGTCCCGCAGCGAGCGGTCGGCGGCGGTCGCCTCCCGCACCGCCGGCTCGGCCAGCCCGGTCAACCGGCCGGTCACTCCCGGCCAGGTCAGCGC
>NZ_JAEVHJ010000324.1:0-7374 GCF_016802855.1 Micromonospora sp. ATA51
GGCCGCTCCTCACCGACGGGGCGCGGGGCCGGTTGGTGGTCGGCGACGCGGCCGGCGTGGTCCGGCTCTACGACACCCGCAGTGCCCAGCTGCGGCACGTCTTCGCCGGCTGGGTCTGGCCGCTCCTCACCGACGGGGCGCGGGGCCGGTTGGTGGTCGGCGACGCGGCCGGCGTGGTCCGGCTCTACGACACCCGCAGTGCCCAGCTGCGGCACGAGTGGCCCGGCCACGCCGCGCCGATCTGGGGCACCTCGTTCAGCCCGGACGGCCGGCGGGTCGTGGTGGTGGACAGCGCCGGCGTGATCCGCGGCTGGGACGTCGCCTCGGGGGCGCTGGCGTTCCAGGTCCGCGAGCCGGAGGTGGTCTACCGGGTGGTGCACACCCCGGACGGTCGGTCCCTGGTCGCCGTCGGGCAGCACGGCCGGGTGTGGGTGCGCCGGGCCGTCGACGGGGAGCTGCTGCGCCAGCCGCGCGGCCACGAGGCCGACGTGTACGCCCTGGACGTGCACCCCGACGGCCGGCTGATGGCCACCGGGGACACCCACGGCGCGCTGCGGCTGTGGGAGGTGGACACCGGCCGCCCGGTACGCGTGCTGGGCCGGCAGCGCGGCGCGATCTACAGCGTCCGGTTCAACGGCGACGGCTCCCTGCTGGCCTCGTCGGCCAGCGACGGCGCCATCCAGCTCTGGGACACCGCCGACGGCCAGCCGCGGCACGAGCTGACCCGGCACCGCGGCTCGGTCTGGCCGGTGGTCTGGCGGCCGGATCAGCAGCAGGTGGCGAGCAGCAGCAACGACGGCACCACCCGGCTCTGGGACGTCCGCACCGGCCAGTTGCAGCACACCCTGCGCGGGCACGGCCGGCGGGTCACCGCGCTCTCCTTCTCCGACGACGGCGAGGTGCTGGCCACCTGCGGCAACGACGGGGTGGTGCGGCTGTGGGAGCCGCGTACCGGCCGGTTGGTCCGGCAGCTCAGCAGCCCGGCGGACCGGCTGCTCTCGGCCGTCTTCTGCCCGGGCGAGCCGCTGCTCGCCGCGCCGAGCGGCGACGGCGGGGTGCACCTGTGGAACACCGACACCGGCGTGGACGAACGGGAGCTCAACGTGGACACCGACCACGTCTGGGCGGCCGCGTTCAGCCCGGACGGCGACGCGCTGGCCACCGCGAACGACGACGACACCGTCCGGCTGTGGTACCGGCGGACCGGCCGGCACTTCGCCACCCTCACCCCGCACCGCGGCCGGGTCCGGGCGGTGGCGTTCAGCCCGGACGGCGAGACCATCGCCACCGGCTGTGACGACCACCTGGTCCGGCTCTGGGACGCCGCCACCGCGACCTGCCGCGCCACGCTGGAGCAGCACACCGAACGGGTGTACGCGGTGGCCTTCAACGCCGACGGGACGCTGCTCGCCAGCGCCAGCAACGACGGCACGGCGGTGGTCTGGGACGCGCTCACCGGCGAGCGGCGCACGATGCTCACCGAGCACGCCGGCCGGCTCTGGTCCTGCGCGTTCAGCCCGAACGGCAACCTGCTGGCCACGGCGGGGGACGACCTGGCCATCCGGCTGTGGGACCCGGGCACGGGTCGGCTGCACGGCACCCTGGCCGCGCACACCCGGCGGGTCTGGTCGGTGGCGTTCAGCCCCGACAGCAGCCTGCTGGCCAGCGCCGGGGACGACGGTACGGTCCGGCTGTGGGACGTGGCCGACCCGGAGCACGCCCAGCTGCGGGCCACCCTGATCGGGCTGCCGGACGGCTGGGCGGCGGTCAGCCCCGACGGGCGGTACAAGCTGGACGGTGACCCGGGCGGTCAGTTCTGGCACGTCATCGGGACCTGCCGGTTCGAGGTGGGAGAGCTGGACCCGTACCTGACGCAGGTGCGCCGGCTGTCCGTGGACGCCCCGTTCTGACCGCCGGCCCGGCTGAATCGATTCCGCACCGGATAGCCGGCACGCGCCGGTCGGGTGGGCGGACCATACAGTGACCGGGCCGCTGGCACAGGCTCCCACCAGCACCGACAGCGGCACAGAAAGCCGGGCAAGAGAACGCCGTGCGGCACATGTGGTAATACGAGAAGATGTTCCCAGGCTTCACGAACGAACGGATCGCCGCGGGGGAATTGACGATCAATGTCTGCCACGGCGGCGACGGGCCGCCGCTGCTGCTGTTGCATGGATACCCGCAAACGCACGTGACGTGGCAACGGATCGCGCCAACACTCGCGAAGCGTTTCACGGTCATCTGCCCCGACCTGCGCGGCTACGGCGACAGCGACAAGCCACCAGGCGGCGACGACCACAGCGCCTACTCCAAACGCACCATGGCCCTCGACCAGGTCGAGGTGATGCGCTACCTCGGCTTCGAGCGGTTCGCCGTCGCCGGTCACGACCGTGGCGCCCGCGTGGCGCTACGACTCGCGCTCGACCATCCGGACGCGGTCTCGCACCTGGCGGTCCTGGATATCGTCCCAACCAAGACGATTTACGAAACGATCGACCAACAGCAGGCCACCACTGTGTGGCGCTACTTCTTCCTGATTCAACCTCAGGACCTGCCCGAACGCCTCATCGCCGGGGACCCACCCGGGTACCTGCACTGGACACTCAACGAGTGGTGCGGAACGCCGGGGGCACTCGACGAACAGGCGGTCGCCGAGTACGAGCGCTGCTTCGACCGAGCCACCATCCACGCCAGCTGCGAGGACTACCGGGCCGGCGCGACGATCGACCTCACACACGACCGCGCCGACGCTTCCCGCAAGCTCGCCTGCCCGACGCTGGCGCTGTGGAGCAAGCCCGGGATCGGCGGCGCCTACGACGTGACCGGCATCTGGCGCGAGCGCGCACCGCACTTCACCGGCCGGGCCCTCGACTGCGGGCACTTCCTCGCCGAGGAACGGCCACAGGAAACGGCCGGGGCCCTACGGTCATTCCTGTCCACCTGAGCCCGCGTCGGCCAATGGCTCCCGCCGCTGCCGGCCGTCTCGGCCCTGCTCGCCGACTGCAGCCGCAGCTCAGAGGTGCAGTCGTCCGGTTTGATCGACTACGCCCACGGCCCAGATCAACACCGCCGGAAGCGGTCAGCCGGTCATGTCGAGGTTCCGGAACCGGCGCGAAACATTGACCTAACGCGATCCTAGTCGGAAGGATTCCTTACCGAGACGAGGGCGGCCCCGGACCGGCGGGGTACGGGTGACCGGCCCCCGTGGGGAGGCACGACATGAGATCGCGCAGGTACGCCGTACTCGTCGGGGCTGGCGCCCTGGCCGTGTCCCTGCTACCGGGCCCGCCCGCGGCGGCCGCGGACACCCAGACCGTCACCGTCACCACCGACCGGCCGGTCTACCAGGCGGGCGAGGGCAGCCGGGTGCCGGTGGACGTGGCCGTGACCACCTCCGACGGGCGGCCGTTGGCCACGGCGACCACCGTCCGGTACGCCACGGGCGCCGGCACCGCGACGCCCGGCGTCGACTACGCCGCCGCGTCCGGCGTGCTCACCTTCCCGGCCGGCAGCCCGTCGGGCTCCATCCGCCGGTTCACCGTCACCCTGCACCGGGACCGGTCGGCGGAGACCGCCGAGGCCGTCCCGCTCACCCTCACCTCCGCCGGGGTCACCGTCGCGGCTCAGCCGACCGTCGTGGTCGACGCGCACGGTTTGCCGTACCTCGACCGCAGGTTGCCGGTGGAGCAGCGCGTCGCCGACCTGCTCGGCCGAATGACGCTGCCGGAAAAGATCGGCCAGATGACCCAGGCGGAACGGGCCGCCGTGGCCGACGACCCCACGGCGGTCGCCCGCTGGCAGCTCGGCTCGGTCCTCTCCGGCGGCGGCTCGACGCCCGCCAGCAACACGCCGGCCGCCTGGGTGGAGATGGTCAACGGCTTCCAGGCCCAGGCGCTGAGCACCCGGCTCCAGATCCCGATGATCTACGGCATCGACGCCGTGCACGGCCACGGCAACGTGTACGGCGCCACGATCTTCCCGCACAACGTCGGCCTCGGTGCCACCCGCGACCCGGCCCTGGTGGAGCGGGTCGGCCACGCCACCGCGACGGAGGTGCGCGCCACCGGCATCCCGTGGGACTTCGCGCCGTGTCTCTGCGTCTCCCGGGACGAGCGGTGGGGACGCAGCTACGAGAGCTTCGGCGAGGACCCGGCGCTGGTGGTGCGGATGGAGACCGTCATCGACGGGCTCCAGGGCCGCCGGCCCGGCCAGCTCGACGACGGCGACCGGGTGCTGGCCACCGCCAAGCACTACGCCGCGACGGCGACACCGACTACGACGAGGCCACCGCCGCCGCCAACGAGGGCCGGCCGTGGTGGGAGCAGAAGTATCCGATCGACCAGGGCGTCACGGTCACCGACCGGGCCCACTTCGCCCGGGTCGACCTCGCCCCGTACGTCCCGGCGGTGGGCTCCCACCACGTCGGCAGCGTGATGCCCTCGTTCTCCAGTGTGGACTGGACCGAGGACGGGCTGGGCAACCCGACCAAGATGCACGCCAGCCGTGAGCTGATCACCGACGTGCTCAAGGGCCGGATGGGCTTCCGCGGCTTCCTCATCTCCGACTGGGAGGGCATCCACCAGATCCCCGACCCGGCCGAGCCGGCCAACACCGGGCTGACCGCCTACAAGGTCCGGGTCGGGGTCAACGCGGGCACCGACATGTTCATGGAGCCGTACAGCGCCGAGCAGTTCGAGCAGTTGCTGCTGGCGGAGGTCACCGCCGGGCGGGTCAGCCAGGCGCGGATCGACGACGCCGTGCGGCGGATCCTGGTCAAGAAGTTCGAGCTGGGCCTCTTCGAGCACCCGTACGCCTCGGCGGGGAACGTCGACCAGGTGGGCGGCGCGCAGCACCGGGCGATCGGCCGCGAGGCGGTGGCGAAGTCCCAGGTGCTGTTGAAGAACAGCGGCGGCGCGCTGCCGCTGCGGAAGGACGCCCGGGTGTACGTCGCCGGCCGCAACGCCGACGACATCGGCAACCAGGCGGGCGGCTGGACGATCGCCTGGCAGGGGGTGTCCGGCGACGCGATCCCCGGCACCACCATCCTCGAGGGCATCCGGGAGGTGGCGCCGCAGGCGCAGGTCACCTACAGCGCGGACGCCTCGGCGCCCACGGCCGGCGCCCAGGTGGGCGTCGTCGTGGTCGGTGAGACGCCGTACGCCGAGGGGTACGGCGACGTCGGCGGTCCGGAGTGCGGCTGGTGTTCGACGCCGCAGCAGGAGGAGAAGTCGCTGAGCCTCCAGCCGGGCGACCGGGCCGTGGTCGACAAGGTCTGCGCCGAGGTCCCCACCTGTGTCGTCCTGGTGGTTTCCGGCCGGCCGCAGCTGCTCACCGACCAGCTCGGCGAGATCGACGCGCTGGTGGCGTCCTGGCTGCCGGGCAGCGAGGGCGCGGGCGTGGCGGACGTGCTCTTCGGCCGGCGTCCCTTCACCGGCCGGCTGCCGGTCACCTGGCCCGGCAGCGCGGCGCAGGTGCCGATCAACGTCGGCGACGCGGACTACCGGCCGCTGTACCCGTTCGGCTGGGGGCTGCGTACCGGCTCCACCCGGACGCTGCTGGCGGCCGTCGCCGCCGACCGGGCGGTCCTGCGCGCGGCGCTGGCCGTCGGCAACTGGAACCCCGACGGCTCGCTGCGGAACGCCACCGAGGTGCTCCGGCTGCTCGGCCGGCCGCTGGGATCCGGGCCCGGCGACGCGGCGCTGACCGACGCGATTCTCGCGGTGGCCCGGGACGCCGCCCAGGCCGCGGTCGTCGGGGGCCGGGCGCCGGCCGACTGGGCGGCGCTGATCGCCGACGCCGAGCACGCGCAGCTCAGCGGGGACCCGCTGCGGGCGTTCACTCTGCTCGTCCGCGTCGCCGCCTGATTTCGGAAGGGAGGCGAGGGGCGGCGGTCGACCCTGGACGGTCACCGCCGCCCCTCGTGCGTCCGGCCGGGGAGACTTACCACTGCGGACTCGCACGGCAGAGAATACTGTGTATTATACCGAGTATGCTTACTCGTAGTGATGAGTCATGAGTATTCGTCACGCGCTCCTCGCGCTGCTCACCGAGGCACCGAAGTACGGCCTGCAGCTCCGCCAGGAGTTCGAGGCGCGGACCGGAGAGGTCTGGCCGCTCAACGTCGGGCAGGTCTACACGACGCTCCAGCGCCTCGAGCGCGAGGGGCACGTCGAGTCCGACGACGGCGGGCGGGACGGCGCGCAACGCCGCTACCGGATCACCGCCGCCGGTGCGAGTGAACTGGACGGCTGGCTGCGCACGCCGCCCGTCGCCGGCCCGCCGCCGCGCGACGAACTCGTCATCAAGGTCCAGGTCGCGATGCGGATGCCCACCGTGGACGTCCACGAGATCCTGCAGGTGCACCGGCGGCGGATCGTCGAGGAGATGCAGCGGTACACCCATCTCAAGGCCGACGCGGCGCCCGAGGACGTGGGCCTCGGCCTGGTCGTCGACGCCGAGCTGTTCCGGCTGGAGGCCGTCGTACGCTGGCTGGACGCGGCCGACAACCGGCTGCGTCGCCGGCCCGCGCCACCCCCGCCGTCCGGCGGCGTCGCCCGGCCGCCCGACGTGGCCGACCGCCGTGTCCCGGACCGCCCGGCGGAGGCTCGGCGATGAGCGGGGTGCTCAGCCTGCGGCAGGTGTCCAAGGTGTACGGCTCGGGGCCCACCGCCGTGCACGCGCTGCACCCGGTCGACCTCGACGTCGACGCCGGTGAGCTGGTGGCCGTCATGGGCCCGAGCGGCTCCGGCAAGAGCACCCTGCTGACCGTCGCCGGCAGCCTGGAGGAGCCCAGCGGCGGCGAGGTGGTGGTCTGCGGCGCGCCGCTGTCAACGCTCTCCAGCGACGCCCGGGCACGACTGCGCCGCCGGTCGATCGGCTTCGTCTTCCAGGACCTCAACCTGCTCGCCGGCCTCTCCGCCGTGGAGAACGTCGCCCTGCCGTTGGAGCTCGACGGTGTGGCGGCGCGTACGGCCCGGGTGGCCGCCCTGCGCGCGCTCGATGAGCTGGGCCTGACCGACCGGGCGACCACTATCCCGACGACCTCTCCGGCGGGGAGCGTCAGCGGGTCGCGATCGCCCGCGCCGTGGTCGGTGACCGGCGGCTGCTGCTCGCCGACGAGCCGACCGGCGCCCTCGACGCGGCCAACGGCGAGGCCGTCATGCGCCTGCTGCGAGCGGCCTGTCGGGGCGGGATCGCCGGAGTGGTCGTCACCCACGACGCCCAACTGGCGTCCTGGGCCGACCGGGTGGTGTTCATCCGCGACGGGCGCGTCGTCGACGAGACCGCGCCGACGACCGGTCCGGACACCCTGCTCGCACCGGACGGTGCGGCGTGACGTCGAGCCCACCGGCGACCGCCGCGCCGCACCCGCCG
>NZ_JAEVHJ010000325.1:0-7334 GCF_016802855.1 Micromonospora sp. ATA51
CCCAGACCGCCCGGCCGCCCCGCGCTGACCACCACCCGACGGGCCGCCGCCGACAGCGCCCGCGCCTGCGCCGCCGGGTCCAGGCCGCCGGTCAGCACCGTCGCCTCGTCCGTGTTCACCAGCAGCAGGTCGACGTCGCGTACCCAGGTCAGGAAGGCCGCCTGCCGACCCGCCGCAGCGGCGCCGCGGAGGCCGCGTCGACGCTGGTGGTGAGCCCGCGCTCGCGGGCGGCGGCCAACGCCCGCAGTCCCGCGCCGCGCGACGCGGCGTCCAGCAGGGTGTACGCGGACAGGTGCAGGTGCCCGACGTCGGCGCCCCGGCCAGGGCCCGGTCGACGTGCACGGCGCTCAGCCGCAGGTTCGCCCCGCGCTGGCTGACCATCGTCCGCTCGCCGTCGGCGGTCAGCACGATCACCGTGCCGGTCGGATAGCCCTCGTGGCGCTCCACCGCGCAGTCGACGCCGATCCCGGTCAGCTCGGCCACCCGGTCGCGGCCCGCCTCGTCGTCGCCGACCGCGCCGACCAGCGTCACGCCCACCCCCTGGGCGGCGATCCAGGCGGCCGTGTTGGCCGCCTGCCCGCCGCCGCTGAAGCGGATCTCGGCGGCCGTGTCCGAGCCGGTCGCCAGCGGCCCGGAGAGCACCGCCACCACGTCGGTGATGATGTCGCCGACGACGAGGATGCGGGACCGGTGGCTCATGCCGTGGCGGCGGAACGACGGGCGGCGGCGACGGCGATCCGGGCGGCCAGGTCGGCGTTGCGCAGGATGATCCGCACGTTCACCGCCAGGCTGGCGCCCCGGGTGGCGGAGTGGAAGTGGGCCAGCAGGAACGGCGTCACGGCCTTGCCGGTCACCGCGTCGCGGGCCAGCATGGCCAGGCCCTCGGCGAGGGTCCGGTCGTGCAGCTCCGGGTCGAGCTGCTCGTCGACGGGGAGCGGGTTGGCCACGATCAGGCCGCCCTGGTGCACGCCCTGCGCCGCCCGCGCGGCCAGCACGTCGGCCACCTGCTCCGGCGAGTCCACCGACCAGTCCAGGTCGAAGCCGGCGTCGGTGAGGTAGAAGCCGGGGAAGCGGCGGGTGCGGTAGCCCACCACGCCGACGCCGAGCGTCTCCAGCCGTTCCAGCGTGGCGCCCACGTCGAGGATCGACTTCACCCCCGCGCAGACCACCGCGATCGGCGTACGGGCCAGGGTGACCAGGTCGGCCGACTCGTCGAAGGTCTGCGCGGCCTCCCGGTGCACCCCGCCCAGGCCGCCGGTGGCGAAGACCCCGATCCCGGCGGCCGCGGCCACCGCGCTGGTCGCGGCCACGGTGGTGGCGCCGTCCGCGCCGGTGGCGGCGGCCACCGCCAGGTCGCGTACGGAGAGCTTGCTCACCCCGTCGACGGTGGCGAGCCGGGTCAGCTGCGCGTCGTCCAGGCCCACCACCAGCTCGCCGCCGACCATGCCGATGGTGGCCGGCACCGCGCCGGCGTCCCGGACCGCCTGCTCGATCTGGCGGGCGACCAGCAGGTTGTCCGGCCGGGGCAGGCCGTGCGAGACGATGGTGCTCTCCAGGGCGACGACGGGACGCCCGACGGCCAGGGCGTCGGCCACCTCGGCGCCGAAACCGATGTGAAAGTTGGTCACTTCCGTTACGGTACCGTCGCCCTCCGGGCGGCCTGCGGTGGACCGGTCCCCGACGACCTGCGAAACTGGGAAGGTTGGAGGTGTAGACAGTGAGCACAGAGGTTCTCGAGCGTCCGGAACTGAAGGACGCCGACACCGGTCCCGAGATGTTCCACTACGTGCGCAAGGAGAAGATCGCCGAGAGTGCCGTCATGGGCACCTACGTCGTGGCGCTCTGCGGCGAGACGTTTCCGGTGACCAAGGCGGCCAAGCCCGGTTCGCCGGTCTGCCCGAAATGCAAGGAGATCTACGACTCGTACCGCGAGTGATCCCGGGCGATCGCCCCGGCCGCCCACGTAACCTGCGGCGGTGACCACCTCCACCGCCCTGCTCTTCGCCGACCTGACCGGGGTGGCGGTCTTCGCCGCCTCGGGCGCCTACGCGGCGGTGGCCAAGCGGCTGGACCTGTTCGGTGTGGTCTTCGTCGGGGTCGTCGCCGCGCTTGGCGGCGGCATCTTTCGTGATCTGGTGATCGACGAGGTGCCCCCGTTGGCCTTCGCCGACTGGCGGTACGCGGTCACCGCGGCGGTCACCGCCGCCGCCGTCTTCCGGCTCCACCCGCAGCTCGCCCGGCTGCGCACCACCGTGCTGGTGCTCGACGCGGCCGGCCTCGGGCTGTTCACTGTCACCGGCACGCTCAAGGCCCTCGACGTCCACGTGCCGGCGGTCGGCGCCTGCATGATCGGCATGCTCACCGCCATCGGCGGAGGGCTGGGCCGGGACCTGCTCACCGGGGAGATCCCGGTGGTGCTGCGCCGGGAGATCTACGCGGTCGCGGCGCTCGCCGGCTCGATCGTGGTGGCCCTGCTGTCCACGTACGGACACGCCACGGCGGCGCCGTTGACCGGGGCGGCACTCGTCGTCTTCGCGCTGCGCCTGATCTCGCTGCGCCGCCGCTGGTCCGCCCCGGTGCCCACCCTGCGGCCGCCGCGCACCGGCACCCGCGGCCCGCAGGGCTGAGCCGGCGGGCCCCGGTGGCGGGGGTCGCGGATGTGACCAGCGTGGCGTCGCCTGGGCCGAACCGGCCGCGCTGGTTATGCTGAGTCGGCCTTCGCGGCATCTTCTGCGCGGAGGCGTTTTCATGGGCGGCGGTACCCGTGGCCCTCGGTCCGGGTCCGCCCTTCGGTGCGGTCGGAGAGGAGCCTTCGCGTGGCAGCCCGGACGCCGGCGCTCGAGACGTTTCCGCCCCTGCGCGCCTGGCAACGCAAGGCGCTGGTGGAGTACCTGCGTCGCCGGACCGAGGACTTCACCGCGGTCGCCACCCCCGGCGCCGGTAAGACCACCTTCGCCCTGCGGATCGCCGCCGAGCTGCTCGCCGACGGCACCGTCGAGGCGGTCACCGTGGTCGCCCCGACCGAGCACCTGAAGACCCAGTGGGCCGTCGCCGCCGCCCGGGTCGGCATCCAGCTCGACGCCGCGTTTCGCAACGCGGACCTGCACTCCGCCGCCGACTTCCACGGCGCGGTCGTCACCTACGCCCAGGTCGGCATGGCCCCCCAGGTGCATCGCCGGCGCACCATGACCCGGCGCACCCTGGTCATCCTCGACGAGATCCACCACGCCGGCGACTCCCGTTCCTGGGGCGACGGGGTCAAGGCGGCCTTCGAGCCCGCGGTACGCCGGCTGATGCTCACCGGTACGCCGTTCCGCTCCGACGACAACCCGATCCCGTTCGTCAGCTACGAGCGGGGCGGGGACGGGCTGCTGCGGTCCCGCGCCGACTCGGTCTACGGCTACTCCGACGCGCTGCGCGACGGCGTGGTCCGGCCGGTGCTGTTCCTGGCGTACTCCGGCGAGACCCGGTGGCGCACCAACGCGGGGGAGGAGCTCGCCGCCCGGCTGGGCGAGCCGATGACCCAGGACCTGGTCGCGCAGGCCTGGCGTACCGCGCTGGACCGGCCGGGGACTGGATGCCGCAGGTGCTGCGCGCGGCCGACGCCCGGCTGACGGTGCTGCGCAACGCCGGGATGGCCGACGCGGGTGGTCTGATCATCGCCAGCGACCAGCAGACCGCCCGCTCGTACGCCAAGCTGATCGAGCAGGTTACCGGCGAGAAGGCCGCGGTGGTGCTCTCCGACGACCAGGGCGCGTCCGCGCGGATCGCGACGTTCGCGGCGTCCGAGCAGCGCTGGCTGGTCGCGGTCCGGATGGTCTCCGAGGGCGTCGACATCCCCCGGCTGGCCGTCGGCGTCTACGCCACCAGCGCCAGCACGCCGCTCTACTTCGCCCAGGCGATCGGCCGCTTCGTCCGCGCCCGGCGCCCCGGCGAGACCGCCTCGGTCTTCCTGCCGAGCGTGCCGCACCTGCTCGGCCTGGCCAGCGAGATGGAGGCCGAGCGGGACCACGTCCTCGGCAAGCCCAAGGACCCGGACGGCTTCGACGACGACCTGCTGGAGCGCGCCCAGCGCGACGACCAGGCCAGCGGTGAGTTGGAGAAGCGCTTCGCGGCGCTCTCCGCCACCGCCGAGCTGGACCAGGTGATCTTCGACGGCGCGTCCTTCGGCACCGCGGCCCAGGCCGGCACCCCCGAGGAGGAGGAATACCTCGGCCTCCCGGGGCTGCTCACCGCGGACCAGGTCTCGCTGCTGCTCACCAAACGGCAGGCCGAGCAGCTCGCCGCCCAGCGCCGCCGGGCGGCCACCCGGGCCGCTGAGCCGGCCGCTGAGAGCCCCGCGGCGCCTCCGCCGCCCATGAGCGCCGCCCAGCGCCGGGTGGCCCTGCGGCGTCAGCTGAACGCCCTGGTGGCCGCCCGCCACCACCGGACCGGCCAGCCGCACGGCAAGATCCACGCCGAGCTGCGCCGGCTCTGCGGCGGCCCGCCCAGCGCCCAGGCGACCATCGAGCAGCTCGAAGAGCGCATCGCCACCGTCCAGACCCTCTGACCCACCCGCCCCAGGCGGCCCGGCGGCCCGCACCGGCTCGCACCCGTCGTCCCGCTCCGGCCGGGACGGGCACAGCGCACGAAAAAGCCGCCGAGGCTCCCCGTGGGGGCCTCCGGCCGGCTATGTCGTGGTTGCGGTTTTCAGTTCGCCATCAGATCGGCGCCACGCCAGCTGAACTCGGGGTCCGTCGCGTACCGCACGGTGATCTTCACGAGATCCTCCGCGTACTTGTTCGCGTGGTGCCCACAGAACACCAGCTCGCTCCCACCCGCCAGAGTGATCCGGAGCTTGCCGGCAGCATTGCAGCGGTCGCACCGTTCATCGGCGGCTGGGGGAGCCACCGTCTCGGGCGGCGGCGTGAGGGTCGGGGTCATCGCCTTCCTCCTCTGGTCGTCACCGATGAACACTCTCTTCGGTCGTTGCTCACCTATCGTGCAACATCCTTGTCGGGCCCTGCCTTCCCTGTGTGCCCGCGGGGGACCGAGGTCACACCTGGCGTGGAGACAGTGTGCCGTGCACCAAGGGTGCCACGTCAACGATCACAAACAGGCAACCGAACCGATCACCATCGAGTGTTGTACGGCTGGTGATCAAAGCGACACGACTAGTTGACGGGTCGGGTCAGTCCAGGTAGTCGCGGAGCACCTGGGAACGCGACGGGTGCCGCAACTTGGACATCGTCTTGGATTCGATCTGCCGGATGCGCTCCCGGGTCACGCCGTACACCTGGCCGATCTCGTCCAGGGTACGCGGCTGGCCGTCGGTCAGGCCGAAGCGCAGGCGTACCACGCCCGCCTCACGCTCGGAGAGCGTCTGCAGCACCTGCTGGAGCTGGTCCTGCAGCAGCGAGAACGAGACCGCGTCGACCGCGACTACGGCCTCCGAGTCCTCGATGAAGTCGCCGAGCTGGCTGTCGCCCTCGTCGCCGATCGTCTGGTCGAGCGAGATGGGCTCCCGGGCGTACTGCTGGATCTCCAGCACCTTCTCCGGTGTGATGTCCATCTCCTTGGCCAGCTCCTCCGGGGTGGGCTCGCGGCCCAGGTCCTGGAGCAGCTCGCGCTGGATCCGGCCGAGCTTGTTGATCACCTCGACCATGTGCACCGGGATGCGGATGGTGCGGGCCTGGTCGGCCATGGCGCGGGTGATGGCCTGGCGGATCCACCAGGTGGCGTAGGTGGAGAACTTGTAGCCCTTGGTGTAGTCGAACTTCTCGACCGCGCGGATCAGGCCGAGGTTGCCCTCCTGGATCAGGTCCAGGAACGGCATGCCGCGACCGGTGTAGCGCTTGGCGATGCTCACCACCAGCCGCAGGTTCGCCTCCAGCAGGTGGTCCTTGGCGGCGCGGCCCTCGGCCACGATCTGCGCCAGGTCGGCCCGCAGTTCCGTGGAGACCGGGGTGCAGGTGGACAGCTTCTCCTCGGCGAAGAGGCCGGCCTCGATCCGCTTGCTGAGCTCGACCTCCTGCGCGGCGGTGAGCAGCTTGGTGCGGCCGATCCCGTTCAGGTACGCCCGGACCAGATCGGTGGAGACGCCGCGCTCGTCGGTGGCGTCCAGATCGGTCAGGGTGCCGGGCTCGGCGTCGACGGTGGCAGCCGGGCGGGTCTGGTGCTCGATCATCTGCAGGGCCATCTCTGTCTCTCCCCGTTGTCCTTCGTGCCGCGTACCGGGTTCCGTGCCGCGTGCCGGCGCGGTGGTGCCGGTGAGGAACAGCTTGGCGGTCGGGGCGTGAAACGGGAGTGAGGCGATCGGGGAACCGACAGCAATACCGACGGAACGGGGGTGTCGCTTGCCCGACCCGGTTACCGTGCCAGCGGCCGGCCACCGGGGCGCGGCAGCACAGGCGATCGGAGGACTTGGTGGTCTTCAAGCGGCTCATGCAGGCGATGGGTGTGGGTGGCCCCTCGGTGGAGACGGTGCTGGCCAACCCGAACTGCCGTCCGGGTGGTCAGCTGGAGGGCCGGATCCAGGTGGCCGGCGGCGACACGCGGTGGACGTGTCCTACGTGGCCCTCGGCCTGGTCACCCGGGTCGAGGTGGAGAGCGGGGACGCCGACTACGACACCAATCAGGAGTTCGGTCGCCGCCAGGTCACCGGGGCGTTCCGGCTGGAGCCGGGGCAGCGGTACGACATTCCGTTCCGGTTCGAGGTGCCGTGGGAGACGCCGCTGACCGACCTGTACGGCCAGCACCTGCACGGGATGACGATGGGGCTGCGTACCGAGCTGGAGGTGGCCCGGGCGGTCGACTCGGGTGACCTGGACGCGGTGGCGGTGCACCCGCTGCCGGCCCAGGAGCGGCTGCTGGAGGCGTTGCTGCGGCTGGGCTTCCGGTTCGCCCGGGCCGACGTGGAGCGCGGGCACATCTACGGCGTACGGCAGAGCCTGCCGTTCTACCAGGAGATCGAGTTCCACCCGGCGCCGCAGTACGCGCGCGCGATCAACCAGCTGGAGGTCACCTTCGTCACCGACCCGCAGCAGGTGCAGGTGGTGCTGGAGATCGACAAGCGGGGCGGGGTCTTCACCGAGGGCCGGGACGCCTTCGGCCGGTTCACCGTCGACCACGCCACGGTCGACCGGACGGACTGGGCCGCCCAGCTCGACGGCTGGCTGCGCCAGTCCATCCAACGCCGCGGCCTCTTCTTCTGACCGCACCCCCAACCCCCACCTTGCCCCTCCCGCGTCTGCTCGCGCTGATCATGAAGTTGCTGCCGCCCGCATCGGCGTGTCAGGGCAATAGCTTCATGATCACCGGAGAGGCGGGGGAGGGAGCGAGGGAAGGCGGGGGTG
>NZ_JAEVHJ010000326.1:0-7272 GCF_016802855.1 Micromonospora sp. ATA51
AATGGAGCCCAACCCGCGCCACCTGGACACTGCCGCCCGCCGGATGCGGCGTCTGGCCCGGCGCGTGTCTCGCCGGGTCGGCCCGGACCGGCGCACCGGGCGGCGTGGGTCGAAGCGGTGGGAGCGGGCGTCCGCCCGGCTCGGTCGGGCGCACGCCCGGGTCGCTCATCTGCGCCACGACGGTCTGCACAAGCTGACCACCCGGCTCGCCGCCGAGTACGGCACGCTGGTGGTGGAAGACCTCAACGTGGCCGGGATGCTCGCCAACCGGCGGCTCGCCCGGCGCATCGCCGACGCCGGGTTCGCCGAACTGCGCCGGCAACTGGCGTACAAAACCTCATGGAACGGCGGGCGGCTGGTGGTGGCCGACCGGTGGTATCCGTCCTCGAAGACCTGCTCCGGCTGCGGCGTAGTGAAAACCAAACTCGCCCTGTCCGAGCGCACCTACACCTGCACCCTGTGCGGCCTGGTCCTGGACCGGGACGTCAACGCCGCACGGAACCTGGCCGCGCTGGCGGTCACCGTCGCCGGGAGTGGCTCGGAGACGCGAAACGGACGTGGAGCCGACCGTAAGACCCGCCCCGGCGGGCTGGTGGCTGTGAAACGTCAACCCGGCACCGCCACCGCGGGTAACACCGGGACCGTCCCACCGCAAGGTAGGACATCCAATCATGAGCACACCCATGCATCATGAAAGGAAACGGCGTACGGCACCTCCGTGAGGCACGCCCGGGCGGCCGCACCGGCCCGACGGGGGGCGTCGGGCCTCCCCGAAAAGGTCCGCATACCCCGCTCCGGCCGCCGCCGGCGTTGCGGCCCCGGCCGGGCTGGCGCGTTCCATCCTCGGGCCACGGCGGTGCCGGGTTCTTGAAGAAAATTGCTCAGATCGCGGCGGACCGACGGGCCGCGCGATCGGATCTTGACCGGGGCGGCGGCCCGTGATCGGCTTGCCGCGTGGCGGAGCAGTATCGGGCGCAGTTCGACGCGGAGGTCACCTTCGCCAACGGTGGCGGGCTGCGGACGGAGGGATTCCGGCTGGACATCCCGGGCCGGGACATCACCGACGAGGAGCTGGGCGCGCTCTTCGTCCGGCACCTCGGGCTGCTGATGGTCGCCGAGGTGCGGATCGACCGCAGGACGATCGTCGAGGAGCCGCACAAGGGCGGCCGGGGCGTCGCCGTCGACACCCCGCCGGCGCGGCGGCTGGTCGAGCTGAGTCACGTGATCAGCGACGGCATGACCACCCTGCCGGGCTGGCCCGCGCCGCGGATCACCGACTGGCTCACCCGGGAGGCGTCCCGGGCGAACTACGCCCCCGGCGTCGAGTTCCACGTCGCCCGGATCGACATGATCGCGAATACCGGCACCTACCTGGACACGCCCGCGCACCGCTGGGCGGACGGCGCCGACCTCACCGGCACGCCGCTGGACCGCCTCGCCGACCTGCCCGGGGTGGTGGTCCGGGTGCCGGTCGGCACCCGGGCGGTGGACCGGCTGCTGCTGGCCCCGTACGAGGTGGCCGGGCGGGCGGTACTGCTGCACACCGGCTGGGACGCGCACTTCGGCACCGACCGGTACGGCGGGCCCGAGGCCCCGTACCTGACCAGGGACGCGCCCGCGCCCTGGTGGACGCCGGCGCCGCCCTGGTCGGCATCGACTCGATCAACATCGACGACATGAGCCCGGCGGCCCGGGGCGAACGCCCGGCGCACAGTGCCCTGCTGGCCGCCGGCGTGCCGATCGTCGAGCACCTGACCGGCCTCGACGCGCTGCCGCCGACGGGCTTCCGGTTCACCGCCGCCCCACCGCGGGTGGCCGGCATGGGCACCTTCCCGGTCCGCGCCTTCGCCACGATCGACGCCTGACCGGACGTCGGTCAGTAGCGCACCGCGATCCGGCGCTCGACCGCGTCGACCCGGATCTCGCCGCCGTACGGGATGATCAGCTGCGGATCGGTGTGGCCGAGGTCGACGTCGAAGACGACCACGGCGTCGGGGGCGTACTCGGCCAGCGCCCGGGTGACCGCCTCCCGCTGGGCGTCGGCCCACGCCCGCCGCTCGTCGACGGTGTGCGGCCGGTCGAAGTCCCACGCCTTGGCCCGGCCGACGACCACCGCCGGGAAGCCGGCGAGCAGCCCGCGCTCCCCCATGTTCCGCAGGATCCGGAACACCTCCCGCGCGCTGGGCAGCTCGTTGGAGGTCTCGAAGACCAGCACCGACTCGGCGAGTTCGGCGGCGGACGGGACCCGGTCGGTCGCCATCAGCCAGTGCAGGATCTCCAGACAACCGCCCCAGGTCCGCCCCTGCACCACCCGGGCCGGCCCCTGCCAGCGCCAGCCGTCGCCGGGAAGCATCTCCGGCTCGAACGCCAACGTCTCCGGCTCGGTCCACGGGTTAGGCTTGTCGCCCCACTCGGGGGCGGGCGCCAGGTCGTACCAGCCGGTGGTGAAGAGGGCGGCGTGCAGCGAGGCGAAGGTCAGCGGGTGCGGTTTCCCGGGCCGGCCGAGGTGCACCAGCACGGACCCGCCGTGGTAGGAGACGATCCCCAGCCGGTACAGGTGGTTGAGCACGTTGGTGTTGTCCGAGTAGCCGAAGTACGGCTTCGGGTTGGCCCGCAGCACCTCGTCGTCCAGGTGCGGGGTGACGGTGATCAGGTCGTCCCCGCCGACGGTGGCGAGCACCGCGGTGACCGTCGGGTCGGCGAAGGCGGCGGTCAGGTCCCGGGCCCGGTCCCGCGGGTCGGCGCCCAGCACCCGGGTGGTGGGGTACTCCACCGGCTCCAGGCCGAACTCCGCGCGCAGCCGGCGCAGCCCCAGCTCGTGGACGTGCGGGAAGAGACCCGACAGGCCGGCGGAGGGCGACACGACGGCGACCCGGTCACCGGGCCGGGGCTTGGGCGGATAGACGGGCAGATCCATGATCGAACGCTATCGAACCGGGCCAAGCCGTTTCCGACGGTCTGGCCGACCTCGATCAGGTGCCCGAGCGCGGGGCGGCGAAACCCCACAACCAGGGCGAACCACCGCCCTAGGCTGGCGGCGTGGACGAGGACCGGGAACTCGCCGTGCGGGACTGGCTGCCGCGTACGGCGGCGTTGCTGGTCGGCACGCTCGCCCTGGCCACCGCGTTCATCGCCGCCTACGTGGGGGCGCTGCACCAGCCCACCCCGCGCGACGTCCCGGTCGGGGTGGTCCTCGGCGACCAGCGCGCCCAGCAGGTGATGGCCGCCCTGCGCGCCCGGACCGACAAGCTCAAGCCGATCCGGTACGACAGCCCGCAGGCCGCCGACGACGGGCTGACCGCCCGCGAGGTGTACGCGGTGCTCACCTCCGGCCCGGACGACGGGTTGCGCCTCACCACCGCCAGCGCCGCCGCGCCCGCCGCCGCCGAGCTGGTCACCCAGGTGCTCACCCAGGCCGCCCGCCAGGCCGACCTGCCACTCCAGGTCACCGACGAGGTGCCGGTGGAGGCGAGCGACCCGCGCGGGCTGGTCCCCTTCTACCTCGCCGTCGGCTACGTCCTCGGCGGTTATCTGGCCTCCACCGCGCTCGGCCTGAAGACCGGCACCGCGCCGGTGAGCCTGGCCCGGGCCGGGCTGCGGATCGCCGCGTTCGCGGTCTACGCGATCGTGCTCGGCGCGGTCGGCGCGGCGATCGTCGGCCCGTTCCTGGACGTCTGGCACCACGACGTGCCGGCCGTCGCCGCGGTCGGCGCGCTGACGGTCTTCGCCGCCGCGGTGGTGGCCGCCGCCGTGCAGGGCTGGCTCGGCCTGCTCGGCACCGGGATCGTGATCCTGCTGCTGGTGGTGCTCGGCAACCCCGGCTCCGGCGGCATCTACGCCCCGGAGTTCCTCCCCGGCTGGCTGCGCGGCATGCACCGGTGGAACGTGCCCGGGTTGGCCACCGACCTGATCAAGTCGGCGGTCTACTTCGACCGCCGGTCGACGGGCTGGTCGCTGACCGGCCTGGTGGTGTGGGCGTTGCTCGGGATCCTCGGGCTGATCACGGCCACGATGTTCCGCACCCACCGGCGGTCCCGGCGCGCCGCCCGGGCCGCCGGCCCCCGCCCGACCGGACCTGGCGAGCCCGCCACCGATGGCTGAGCCGTCCCGCCCGTCCCAGAGTGCAGATCATCACGCCGGGTCCCTCCTTCCGGTGGGGCCGACGCGGATACCATCCAGGGAGTCGGACAGCGCTGTCCTTCGTACTCACGTAAGGAGCGCACCCGTGACCGACCAGCACGACCACGACGGCCCGGACGCCGCACTGCGGGCCGACATCCGCCGCCTCGGCACGCTCCTCGGGCAGACCCTCGCCCGGCAGGAGGGCCGCCCGCTGCTCGACCTGGTCGAGGAGATCCGCGCGCAGGTCCGCTCCGACGCGCCGGCCGCCGCCCAGCGCCTCGGCGGCCTCGACGTCACCACCGGCACCAAGCTGGCCCGGGCCTTCTCCACCTACTTCCACCTGGCCAACATCACCGAGCAGGTGCACCGGGCCCGCGACCTGCGGCGCCGCCGGGCGGTCCAGGGCGGCTGGCTGGACCAGGCGGCCAAGATGATCGCCGAGCGCGGGGTGCCGGCCGAGGAGATCGCGGCCGCGGCCCGCCGCCTCGCGGTACGCCCCGTCTTCACCGCCCACCCGACCGAGGCGGCCCGCCGGTCGATCCTGTCCAAGCTGCGCGCGATCGCCGACGAACTGGACGCCGAGACCGCCAACGCGATCCTCTACGGGGCCAGCGACGAGGGGCCGGCCAACCGGCGCCTGGCCGAGCTGCTGGACCTGATGTGGCAGACCGACGAGCTGCGGCTGGACCGGCCGGACCCGACCGACGAGGCCCGCAACGCCATCTACTACCTGCGCGACCTGTACGCCGAGGCCGCCCCGCAGGTCCTCGACGACCTCGCCGACACGCTGCGCACCCTGGGCGTCGAGACCTCGCCGACGTCCCGACCGCTGACCTTCGGCACCTGGATCGGCGGCGACCGGGACGGCAACCCGTTCGTCACCCCGGCGGTCACCCGGGAGGTGCTGCGGATCCAGCACGAGCACGGGATCGCGGCCACCGAGGCGGCGATGGAGCACCTGATCAACGAGGTCTCCGTCTCCCGGCGGCTGCGCGCGGTGTCGCTCGACCTCTCCGCCAGCCTCGCCGCCGACCTGGACGCGCTGCCCGAGGTGGCGCCCCGGTTCCGCCGGGTCAACGCCGAGGAGCCGTACCGGCTCAAGGCCCGCTGCGTGAAGGCGAAGCTGGCCAACACCCGGGAGCGGCTGCGCGCCGGCACCGCGCACGTGCCGGGGCGGGACTACCGGGGCTCCGCCGAGCTGATCGCCGACCTGGAGCTGCTGCGCGCCTCGCTGGCCCGCAACTCCGGGCAGCTCACCGCCGTCGGCCGGCTGGCCTCCACGATCCGTACGGTCTCCGCGTTCGGCCTGCACCTGGCGACCATGGACGTCCGGGAGCACGCCGAGGCGCATCACATTGTGCTCGCCCAGCTCTACGCGGCCGTCGGCGAGGTGTCGGACTACCCGTCGCTGACCCGGCTGGAGCGGACCAAGCTGCTCGCCGACGAGCTGGCCGGCCGCCGGCCGCTCTCCACCCTGGACACCCCGCTGACCGAGGGCGCGCAGAAGACGTTCGACGTGTTCGGGGCGATCCGGGAGGCGCAGGACCGGTTCGGCTCCGAGGTGATCGAGTCGTACATCATCTCGATGACCCTGGGCGTCGACGACGTGCTCGCCGCGGTGGTGCTGGCCCGCGAGGCCGGCCTGGTCGACGTGCACTCCGGGCGGGCCCGGATCGGCATCGTGCCGCTGCTGGAGACCCCGGCCGAGCTGAACGCCGGCGGTGAGCTGCTGGACGAGCTGCTGTCGCTGCCCGCGTACCGGGCCCTGGTGGCGGCCCGGGGTGACGTGCAGGAGGTGATGCTGGGCTACTCCGACTCGAACAAGGAGGCGGGCATCACCACCAGCCAGTGGTCGATCCACCGGGCGCAGCGCGCGCTGCGCGACGTGGCCGCCCGGCACGGCGTGCACCTGCGGCTGTTCCACGGCCGCGGCGGCACCGTGGGTCGCGGTGGCGGGCCGACGCACGACGCGATCCTGGCCCAGCCGTACGGCACGCTGGACGGCGCGATCAAGGTGACCGAGCAGGGCGAGGTCATCTCCGACAAGTACACGCTGCCCGCGCTGGCCCGGGAGAACCTGGAGCTGACCGTGGCCGCGGTGCTCCAGGCGACGCTGCTGCACACCGCGCCCCGGCAGCCGGCCGAGATGCTGGAACGCTGGGACGCGACGATGGACGTGGTCTCCGAGTCGGCGTTCCGGTCGTACCGGTCGCTGGTCGAGGACGCGGACCTGCCGGCGTACTTCTGGGCCTCCACCCCGACCGAGCTGCTCGGCGCGCTGAACATCGGCTCCCGGCCGGCCAAACGGCCGAACACCGGGGCCGGGCTGGCCGGCCTGCGGGCCATCCCGTGGGTGTTCGGCTGGACGCAGACCCGGCAGATCGTGCCGGGCTGGTACGGCGTCGGCTCCGGGCTGGCCGCCGCGCGGGCGGCCGGGCTGGAGGACGTGCTCGCCGAGATGAACCGGAACTGGCACTTCTTCCGCACGTTCCTGTCGAACGTCGAGATGATGCTGTCCAAGACCGACCTGACGATCGCCCGGCGGTACGTCGAGACCCTGGTGCCGAAGAAGCTGCACCCGATCTTCGACAAGATCCAGCAGGAGTACGAGCTGACCAAGCAGGAGGTGCTGGCGGTGACCAACTCGGCGGCCCTGCTGGAGAACTCGCCGGTGCTCCAGCGCACCCTGGCGGTGCGGGACACCTACCTGGAGCCGCTGCACCATCTCCAGGTGGCGCTGCTCCAGCAGTACCGCGAGTCCGGCGCCGCCGGCCGGGCGGTGGCCACCGCGCCGGGCGGCCGCCGCGCCCCCAACGACGGTACGGCGCTGGAGCGGGCCCTGCTGACCACGGTGAACGGCATCGCCGCCGGCATGCGCAACACCGGCTGATCCGGACCGGCACCGGCCCGCCCACCCGGTCAGCCGGCCGGTTCAACCTGGCCGGCTCGGCCTCACCAGTCGCCGCCGCCCGGTTCCGAGGGTTCCAAGCACACCCGGCGGATGCTCGCCGCCGGCACCAACGTGGTCGGGCGGCGTCCAACCCCCCCAACCACGCCTTCCGCCGCGTTGATCATGAGGTTGGCGGGCTGAGGGAGCGCTCTTCGCCCCGCCAACCTCATGATCAACCCTGTGCCGGGCGGGTCGGGTGG
>NZ_JAEVHJ010000327.1:0-7236 GCF_016802855.1 Micromonospora sp. ATA51
CACGGGATCGGCGTCAAGACCAAGCCGCTGACGCGGTCGACCTCCGGTCGAGCCTTGACCCCGACCCCTTACCGGCGTTTGCCTGCACCGAGCCGGGAACCAGCACAAACCGGTCGCAGCAGTCCGACCCAAAAGGGTTGACACGGCCCCACTCCTTCAGGAATGACAGGAAGCTGGGGCGGTCCGCTGTTCGCGCAGCGGACCGTCGTCTCGGGGAAACGGCGCCCGCCCGGCTCAGGGCCAGACGTCACCTGGCCCAGCGAGTTGAAGTCGACTGCGGACAGCGTGTCGAAGACCAATATCCAAGGAAGCTAGCTACGCTGGCTTAGCGCTTGGTCCGGAACTGGGCCGCCTGCAGTGCCATGGGGCATTGAGAATCGAAACCTTGGATATTGATCCACACGTGCGTCGATATCTCGGCTTGGACTGGGCGTCGTTCAGTCCAAGCCGGTTCGAGGCTGGCCGACGATGAGCGTCATGCGGTCGATCAAACAGCCGGTCTTGTCATACCAATCGTGGATCCTCGCGCCTGGTGTGCGAGAGGTTCGCTCATCCCGTGGTTCTGTGACCTTTCGATCGCATGTTCGACAACTCTGATCTTGGAAGGGGTGGTGCTGTGACGACAGATGTGGTCAACGGGCTGACTCTGCGGCGGAGCGCGGAGGATGATCTTCCGGTTGTGGTGCAGGTCAGTGGTGAGGCGGCGCTATTTTCGCGGCCGGAGTTGAAGGTGGAGCGGGTCAGTTACCCCGTGATGACCCCGTCTGCCGCAGTGGGAGTTTTCGAGTCGATCTTCTGGAAGCCGGAGATGCGGTACCAGGTCGTGGCAATCGAGGTGCTCAAGCCGGTGAAGCAGTTCTCGGTCCGGCGTAACGAGACCTCGGATGTCGCGCCGCTGGCCGAGGCGATAAAGGGCACCCGCCGGGTGGACACCGCCGCGCACCGCGATCAGCGCAATGCCGTCTGCCTGCGTGACGTGGCGTATCGGATCCACGCCCATATCGAGTTGGCCGCGCATGCGGACAAGCCGGTCGCGGCGTACCGGGACCAGCTTCGTCGCCGTATCCGCAAGGGGGCCTGCTTTCAGCGGCCGTACCTGGGCACTCGCGAGTTCAGCGCCGAGTTTGGCTGGCCGGATGACACCAGACGGGCGGATGTCAACGAGGAGATCGGCATCATGCTGCATTCCGTGCACCGTGACGGGAAGCCGGGTTATCCGCGGATGGAGTGGTTCGCCGCCCGGGTCGTCGCCGGGGTGCTCTACGTGCCTGAGAGTGGGATCGAGTTGGCGCTGCCGGTGGAAGGCCAGGTGGTCTAGTGCTGCTGCAACGGCTGGTGGAGTACGCCGACACCAGCGACGACGTCATCCCGGCGTTCTACGCCCGCAGACCTGTGCGCTGGAGCCTGGAGATCGACGAGAGGGGCATATCCCGGGGTGGCCTTGTCGACACGGCGGACAAGGACGACCCGCACCGTCGGTTCGGTGCGACACAGCTGGTGCCGGCGGTAACCCGTACCGTCGGGATCTCGCCCGCCCTTGCGGTCGACAACGGCGAGTACGTCTTCGGCTGGCTGTCCGAGGGAGCCAAGCCAGAGCGGGTCGCGAAGCAGCACCAAGCCTTCCGCGGCCTGATCACCGAGTGGGCCGCCGCCGAGCCTGACGGTCCTGGTCCGGCCATCGCCGCCTTCTACCGGGACGGGCATGCCGGCAAGCTGCAGCCGCCGCCCGATTGGAGCAGGGGAGACCTGATCGGCTTCTCGGTCGGCGGAGTCGACGCGGCCGGCGCCCCGTCGGCGCGGCGGTTCTGGTCCGGGGTGGCCGGTGATCGGAAGGGCTCGGGGCGGTCCGGCCTGTGTTTGGTCTGCGGGCAGGTGCAGTCGTTGCTCAAGACTGTGCCGCAGCAGATTCCTCGTCGGTGGGTCCCCGGCGCGACCCAAAGCGCGTCGCTGGTCAGCATGAACAAGGCCGTGCACGGCTACGAGCTGCAGGAGCAACTCACCAACACCCCGATCTGTGCCGATTGCGGCCTCAAGTTCATGACCGCGTTGACCGGTCTGCTCTCCGATCCGCTGCACAGTACTGCCCTGTCCGGGCAGAACGCCCGGCTTGCCTGGTGGGTGTTGGGCGGGTCGACCTTCGACCCATGGGCGACTGTGGAGCAGCTGGACCCGACGCAGATCCGGAACCTCATCGCGGGCCCTGCCGGCGGTACGCAAGCGACGGTCGACGACCTGTCCCGGTACTGCTCGGTGACCGTGGGAGGCAACGTCGCCCGCGTGGTCGTGCGGGACTGGGTCGAGCAGCCGATCAGCCAGGTGAAGGACAACATCCGAGCCTGGTTCGACGACCACAAGATCGCCGATGCCTGGACCGGTGACGTGCTGGAGGTCAAGGTCTCCCAGCTGGCCCGAGCAGCCGGGCGGTTCGAGGCCGGACGCAACGGAGGTCCCGGGACCTGGACCAAGTTTGGCGCGTCCGGTGAACACCGGCCACCGGATCTGTTCCACCGGCTACTCAGCGCCGCGCTGCTCAAGCGGCCGTTGCCGCCGAAACTGCTCAACCACCTCATCAACCGAATCCGTATCGACGGCCGCTCGACGCGGCCCGAGCCGCACTGATCCGGCTCGCCCTCCGTCGCCATCCGAATCTGCCCGAGCATGAACGAGAGAGGCTGACGCCGACCTTGAACGTCGAGCACAAGCAGCCGGCCTACGTGTCCGGCCGCATCTTCGCCGTCATGGATGACCTGCAACGGACCGTGTCCCGGGTCGCCGACCAGAAGCTGAACACCACCTTCGCCGAACGCTACTTCGGCCGCGCCATCGACAACCCGCAGGTCGTCATCGTCTCCGGCCGTCGCAACGTGCAGGCGTGGCTGAAACGGCTACGCGGTCCTCTGCGCCGGCCGAACTGGTCGGATGCGTACGAACGGCGACTCGACGACCTGTTCGTCGAACTCGCTGCGGTTCCCACCGCCGCGGTGCTGACCGACAAAGCTCAGTTCATCCTCGGCTACCACCATCAGCGAGCCGAGATGCGGGCCGAGCGACTCGCGGCAGCTGCGGCCAAGAAGAAGACCGACCTGCCCCCGGAGCCCGACGACGTGGCCCGGAGCACCCACGACGAAGGAGACGACGCATGACTGCCGCGCACCTCGACCCGACCCGCCGCCACGACGCCGTCCTACTGTTCGACGTCAGCGACGGAAACCCCAACGGCGACCCCGACGCCGGCAACCAGCCGCGTACCGACGACGAGAGCGGACAGGGCCTGGTCACCGACGTGGCGATCAAGCGCAAGATTCGCGACACGGTGTCGCTGCTGCAGGGCGACGACCCGCGCTACGGCATCTTCGTCGAGGCCGGTCACGCCCTGAACACCCGGATCGAAGCGGCATTGAAGGCCAACCCGGGCAAGGCCGACGAGGCGCAGCGTTGGATGTGTGAGCACTACTTCGATATCCGGATGTTCGGCGCCGTACTCAGCACCGGCAAGGGCGGCGGCGCCGGCCAGGTCCGCGGCCCGCTTCAGCTCACCTTCGCCCGCAGTATCGATCCGATCCTGCCCACCGACCACACCATCACCCGGGTCACCCAGACACGGCAGGAGGACATCGACAAGGGAGAGCGTACCGAGATCGGCTCCAAATGGACCGTTCCGTACGGCCTGTACCGGGCGCACGTGTTCTACTCCGCGCCCCGCGCCAAGAAGACCGGCGTTACCAGCGATGACCTGGCCGCATTGTGGCAGGCCATCACCGTCATGTTCGACCACGACCGGGCCGCCACCCGGGGCGAGATGAAGCTGTGCGGGCTCTACGTGTTCAGCCACCCCGACCCCTTCGGAGTCGCCCCCTCGGCCGCCCTCACCCAACGCATCACACTCGACCGCGCCAACCCCGCCAAGGCGCCGCGCGCCCACACCGACTACACCCGTGAAATCGACGAGTCGGAGCTACCGGACGGCGTCGAGCTGACCAAGCTGGTCGACCTCTGGCCGTGATCGACGACCGCCCGACGACAGCGGCACCGACCTGCGGGAGGTGCCGCTGTCCGCGCTGGAGCACTACGCTTACTGCCACCGGCAGACCGCGCTGATCCACGTCGAGGGCGTCTGGTCGGAAAGCGTCGAGACGGTACGCGGTGACCTCAGCCACACCACCGTCGACCTGCCCGGTATCCAACGCCGCCGGGGCCTAACCGTGATCCGGTCACTACCGGTGTGGAGCCACGCCCACGGCCTACGCGGCATCTGCGACATCGTCGAGTTCGAGAAAGGCACCGCCACACCAGTCGAATACAAGGTCGGACGGCACAAAGCCAGCGGGCCTGCCGAGCTGCAACTCGGTGGGCAGGCACTCTGCCTCCTCGAAGCCGGCTTTGACGTGCCAACCGGCTACATCTACTCGGTCGCCGAACGGCGCCGACACACCGTACCCATCGACGCCGACCTGCTCGACCGGGTCGTGGTCGCGACCGTGGCGGCTCGCCGGCTGCTCGACACCCCGGCGTTGCCGGCGGCGCGCAACGACGCCCGCTGCCGGCGATGTTCCCTACGCGAGGACTGCCTTCCCGAGCTGACCGACGGCCGGCGGCAGACCACACCCAACCTGTTGACCCCACGACCATTGGGACAGTGGCGTGACTGAGCTGCTCAACACCCTCTACGTACAGACCCCCGGCACCAGCCTGCACCTCGACGGTGACACCGTCCGGGTGTACCACCCCGACCAACCCGGACGCCGGCTGCTGCCACTCGTCCGGCTCGACCACCTGGTCCTGTTCAGCGGTGTGACACCCAGCGACGACCTACTGCTGCGGTGCGCCGACGACGGCCGCTCGGTCAGCTGGCTCACCGGCAGCGGGCGGTTCCGGGCCGGCCTGGTCGGCCCCATCCACGGCAATCCGCTACTCCGCCAAGCCCAGCACCGGGCCACCGACTCCCCGGATCGCCAATTGCCGATCGCGATCGCCATCGTCGCCGGCAAGATACACAACGCGCGACAAGTGCTGCTACGCACCGCCCGGGACACCAGCGGACACCGGCAGACCGCGCTGCGGGCGAGCGCCGAACTGCTGGCCGGACGGCTCGAACTGCTCGCCACCGCGGCCAGCACCAACGACGTGCTCGGCGTCGAAGGCATCGCCGCACGCGACTACTTCGCCGCCATGCCCTACCTGCTCGGTGAAAGCAAGGACTGGAAGGCATCCGGGCGCACCAAACGACCCCCCACCGATCCCCTGAACTGCCTGCTCTCCTTCCTGTACGGCATGCTGCGCGTCGCCGTACAGGGCGCACTCGACCAGGTGGGACTCGACCCGTACATCGGCTTCCTACACGCCGTCCGGCCAGGCAAGCCCGCTCTCGCCCTAGACCTGATGGAAGAGTTCCGGCCACTCCTGGCCGACCGGCTCGCGCTTACCCTGCTCAACAGGCGAGAGCTGACCCCGACCGACTTCGAGGAACTGCCAAACAAGGCTTACCGGCTCACAGACAGTGGACGCAAGACCGTGCTGGCCGCCTGGCAGCAGAGCAGGCAGCGCAACTGGCCGCACGCGCAGCTCGGCCGGGAGGTGCCGGCCGCGCTGCTGCCGCTGGTGCAGGCCCGGCTGCTCGCACGTCACCTCCGCGGAGACATGGTCGCGTACTGGCCGTGGACGGTGAACTGAGCTATGGATCTGCTCGTCACGTACGACGTCGAGACGGTTACCCCACAGGGGCAACGCCGACTGCGCAAGGTCGCCAAGATCTGTGAGGCGTACGGCCACCGCGTGCAGAAGTCGGTGTTCGAGGTGGTCTGCCGCGAAACCGACAAGGTGCGCTTCGTCGCCGCGCTCCGGGAGGTCATCGACCCGACCCAGGACAGCATCCGGATCTACCGGCTGCCGGCCCACGCGCTCGACGATGTCGAACATCTCGGCAAGCCACGGCTGATCGACCCACGGGGGGCGTTGGTGATCTAGGAACCCCAAGTGAACGCGGAAACCCCAGGGGGTTCCGAGTCAAGAAATGTGGATTAGATGAACAAATCGGACCGCGGGCGAGTCAAATATGCATCGTCAGATCGCTATCTCTGCTGCTCGCGAACCGCTGCGCCCGGCCTCCGGGCCGGGCGAGGATCGCAACGTGTGGGCGGCCGGCGATCAACTCCGCTGGGCGTTCACGCTGCGCCCGGCCTCCGGGCCGGGCGAGGATCGCAACCCGGCCGGAACCTACCTGATCAACGCGTCCATTGCGTTGGCTGCGCCCGGCCTCCGGGCCGGGCGAGGATCGCAACGAGCTGCCCCCGACACGTGCCGTCTACGTGCGCGCAGCTGCGCCCGGCCTCCGGGCCGGGCGAGGATCGCAACGGCGTGAACGGCGTCTACATGCGGGTCATCACCAGCGGCAGCTGCGCCCGGCCTCCGGGCCGGGCGAGGATCGCAACGTTGCCAGCCGCCTCACCTACCCGACCCCGCCGGAGGCTGCGCCCGGCCTCCGGGCCGGGCGAGGATCGCAACAACCTGGGCGCCTACTACACCAGCACCCCGGGGCGGGCGCTGCGCCCGGCCTCCGGGCCGGGCGAGGATCGCAACGGCGTGCCCGAGGTGTAGCGAGGGGCGAGCATGGCTCGCTGCGCCCGGCCTCCGGGCCGGGCGAGGATCGCAACGTGTTGTGGGCGATCGTCGCGAGCACCTGGTTCTGTTGCTGCGCCCGGCCTCCGGGCCGGGCGAGGATCGCAACCCGGAGTAGATGTCCGGGCCGTACGTCGGGGTGACATGCTGCGCCCGGCCTCCGGGCCGGGCGAGGATCGCAACCTCCGTGGTGGGGTAGTCGACAGTGGTCGACGGGGTGCGGCTGCGCCCGGCCTCCGGGCCGGGCGAGGATCGCAACACCCTCTACGGACGACCAGGGCAATTACGTCGACTACTACAGCTGCGCCCGGCCTCCGGGCCGGGCGAGGATCGCAACACTGTAGTCCCACGGCGCAGAGCAGCGGCGGCACGCGCTGCGCCCGGCCTCCGGGCCGGGCGAGGATCGCAACAGCGACGTACCCGCGTCGGACCCGTTGAGGGCGTTGTCGCTGCGCCCGGCCTCCGGGCCGGGCGAGGATCGCAACCCCGCGTACAGGTCCGAGTAGGTGGGGGTGACTCGCTGCGCCCGGCCTCCGGGCCGGGCGAGGATCGCAACCAACCGTGCCGCGCCGCGCCGGCGAGTAGATCCGCCGTTGCTGCGCCCGGCCTCCGGGCCGGGCG
>NZ_JAEVHJ010000328.1:0-7116 GCF_016802855.1 Micromonospora sp. ATA51
CCGTGCGGCGTTGACGTCCCGGTCCAGGACCAGGCCGCACAGGGTGCAGGTGTAGGTGCGCTCGGACAGGGCGAGTTTGGTTTTCACTACGCCGCAGCCCGAGCAGGTTTTCGAGGACGGATACCACCGGTCGGCCACCACCAGCCGCCCGCCATTCCATCCCGTCTTGTACGCCAGTTGCCGCCGCAGTTCGGCGAACCCGGCGTCGGCGATGCGCCGAGCCAGCCGCCGGTTGGCGAGCATCCCGGCCACGTTGAGGTCTTCCACCACGATGGTGCCGTACTCGCGGGTGAGCCGGGTGGTGAACTTGTGCAGACCGTCACGGCGCAGATGAGCAACCCGGGCATGCGCCCGACCGAGCCGGGCGGACGCCCGCTCCCACCGCTTCGACCCACGCCGACCGGTGCGCCGGTCCGGGCGGACCCGGCCAGAGGCCCGCCGCGCGAGACGCCGTATCCGGCGGGCGGCAGTGTGCAGGTGGCGCGGGTTGGGCTCCATTTCACCGGTGGACAGCACCGCCAGATGCGACACACCCAGGTCCACACCGACCGTCGCATCCGGGCAGGCCGGCACACCCTGGACGCGCTGCACCGCGCAGGTGAACGACACGTACCAACGCCCGCCGTCGCGGCGCACCGTCGCCGACACGACCCGGGCGGTGCCCGCCTCCAGCCGGCGTGCGAGCTTCCGGGCGGACTCGTGCAGCTTCAACCGGCCCAGCCGGGGCAACACCACATGCCTACGGTCCGGCTCCACCCGGATCGCCCCGGTGGTGAACCGCACCGACGGGGTCGACCGGCGGCGGGACTTGAAACGCGGGAACCCCACCCGCCGCCCGGCACGCTTACCGGTGCGGGAGTCCGACCAGTTCTTCAACCCCCGGGCCAGGGCGTCCAGGCCGGTGTTGAACGCCTCCTTCGAACACTCGGCCCACCACGGCGCCACGCCGGCCTTCGCCTGATTCCAGGCTCTACGCAGCGCGGGCAGAGACCAGCCCTGCGTCGGGGTCAGGTCCACCTCGTCGATGCCGTAGGTGCGTTCGGCGGCCCGCTGATCCATCACCGCCTTGACCCGGGCCAGCGCCCAGTTGTGCGCCACCCGCGCCGCACCAGCATGCGCCAACACCGCCCGCTCCTGGCGGGGTGTCAGGTCCAACGCGAACCGGTACGCCTGCACCACACTCAACCGCTCCCGGTCCGCCACGCGCAGCACGATAACCGCCCGGTAAGACATTCATCCGCAACCACCACGATCCCGCCCCCCACCACAGCGCGCCGCCGACCACCGGATCCCCCTCACGACGCACCACCCACACCGCAAGCCACTCCTCCACGGTCACCAACACAAACCAACACCTACTCAACCGGGGAACAGTTGACACCCACTCCCGCAGCGCCCAGGCGTACGGGCCGAGGGCCACGCAGGGCGGCAGGTCGGGTGGGGCCGGGGTGGGACGCGTCGGGCCGGGGCGCAATCCCGAACGCAGCCGGGGCAGAAATCCTGCCGCGCGCCCGAGGCCCGCGCGCCGCAGCCGGCACACCCGGCCGGCAGCACCAGGTCGGTCAGGTCCGACCAGAGCCCGCCCAGGTCCCGCACCGTCGGCTCAGTAGAGGAAGAAGGGGACGGTCGGGTTGGACGCCTTCGCGTCGGCCGCGGGCGGTGTCACGTCCAGCACCTGGTTCCGCTCGATGATGCCGTGCGGATTGTTTCGGAAGGCCACCCGGTTGGCCTCGTACATGTACGAGCCGGTGGGTAGTGCCCCGACCGCGCCACCCGGATAGGCGGCGAGGTGGGTCACCGGGGCACCGATCTCCCGCCGCAGCGCGAAGCCCAGCCCGCCGTCCACGGTGGTCTGGTAGATCACCGGCCGCCGGTCCTCCGAGCCGGCGAAGACCAGCTGGTTCTCGGCGTACCAGTCGACGGCGGTGAGGTCGGTCAGCGGCGTGACCAGGCGGCGGGGCAGGCCGACGGTGACCACGCCGCCGTCGAAGCTGACCGCGGCGACGTAGAGCGCGCCGTTGACGATCAGCGCTATCCGGTGCCCGTCGAGCGAGGCGGCCACCGCGGTCACCGGACCCGGCACGCCGAGGGGGATCTCGACCATGCCGGCCATGTCGTCGAAGCGGTAGAGCCGGTTGCGGTTGAGCTTGTTGTCGGCCACCACCAGCCCGTACCGGTGCTGGGGGTCGGGCGAGCGGAGCCAGGTGGGACGGCCGACCGAGGTGTACCACTGGCTGGCGCCGTGGAGCACCGGGACCTGGTCCCTTCCGGAGCCGGCCATCAGCCGCTGCTGCCGGTCCGCCCGGGTCACCACCAGCGCGGCGAGGACCTCGTTTTCCGAGCGACTGAGCGCTGCCGAAACGATGCCCTTGTTCGCTGCGGCGGCCAGCGGCACCGGGCCGCTGGCCTCGCCGGGGAAGGAGAGCGGGTGGATCCCGCCGTCGTACACGCAGTACCGCTGCGGGCTCCCGGTCGTGGCGTACACCGGGTGGTCCAGGCGTTCCCGGTTGAGGTCGATGGTGCGCCGGCTCTGATTCTGGATCTTGAGATCGAGCTGCCCGGTCAGCTCCGGCAGCGACCAGGCGAGCTGGGTGGCGAGCCGCGCCAGTCGGGCCTCGTTGGCGCCCGGCATGGCCAGGTTGATCTCCCAGCGCCCATCCGAGCCGGTGGCGTTGTTGATCGGCGCCGTGCCGTCCGGCAGTCGGGTCACGCCCGACGCCAGCCAGTCGGAGGGCCCGCCGGCGAGCCACTTGACGACATCGGTGACCCGCCGTTCGGCGGGCACCGCGGAGGGCAGGTAGCGCTGGTCGGGCACCAGCTGACTCTGCTCGGAGTTCCAGAAGTAGATGGTGTGCTCGACGTAGAACTTCTGCAACGCGTCGTCGCTGAGCAGCAGGACGTTCGGCAGGTCCGTGATGAGCAGCCCGCCGGTTTCGGCCGGCCGGAGCGTGAACTGGTACTGCGTCTCCCTGGCCACCGGGGGCGCCAGTGTGCCGTCGGCCCGGAGCACGCCGACCTGTTGGACCCGGATGGTGACCACGCTGGTGCCGTCGTTGTTCTGCTTGGCCTCCGGATCTTCCCGCAGGCGCACCACGGTCAGCGCGATCTCGCTGCTCTGCTTCTTCGGGAGCCGGCTCTGCGCCTGGTCCGCGATGAACTTCTTGACCCGGTCGTACGCCTGCTCCCGCTCGCCCGCCGCCGCCCGCAGGTAGTTGCGGATGAACTCCTTGGGGTCGCTGCTCGCCTTCGGGTTGGGCGGCTGGGTGCCGCCGCCGTTGCTCGAGCCCCCCTCCGCCACTGGCCCGTGGCCGTCGACCTGGACGTCCGAGTCGGCCGGGATGCCACACCCGGTCAGCCCGGCGGGCAGGAGCGCGCCGCCGAGCAGGAGGGTCAGCAGCCGCCGCCTCACGACGTCACCTCCGCCCGGTCGCCGTCGGCCGGGCCGATCGACAGCGCGCCCGCGCTGCCGCGGCCGATCGCCAGCAGGCCGCCGTCCCGGGGGCCGCCGAAGGGCAGCGTGACGTCGGCCGGCACCAGCCGCAGCGGCGAGGTGGTCAGCCGGTCACCGGCCCGCGCGGCAGGCTCAGCCGGAACTGGGCGCCCTGGCCCGGCGCGCCCCACGCCTCCAGCCAGCCGCCGTGCAGCCGGGCGTCCTCCAGGCTGATTGACAGCCCGAGGCCGGTCCCGCCGGTCTGTCGGGCCCGGGACGGGTCGGCCCGCCAGAACCGGTTGAAGACCAGCTTCTCCTCGCCAGGCTTGAGCCCGACGCCGTGGTCCCGGACGGTGATCGCCACCGCGTTCTCGTCCATGCCGAGGGTGATCAGCACCGGCTTGGCCTCGCCGTGCTCGACCGCGTTGCCGACCAGGTTGCGCAGCACCCGCTCGACCCGGCGCGGGTCCACCTCGGCGATCACCGGGGTGGCCGGCACGTCCAGCTCGATGGTCACCCCCACCCGCTCGGCCAGGCCGCCGAGCCGGTCGGCCACCCGGTGCACCACCGGCACCAGGTCGGTCGGCTCGGAGTCGAGCATGGCGAAGCCGGCGTCGAACCGGCTGATCTCCAGCAGGTCGGTGAGCAGCTCCTCGAACCGGTCCAGTTCGGCCTGGAGCAGCTCGGCGCTGCGGGCCACCGCCGGGTCGAACTCGTCCCGCTCGGCGAAGATCAGATCGGCGGCCATCCGGACCGTGGTCAACGGCGTACGCAGCTCGTGGGAGACGTCGGAGGTGAAGCGGCGCTGCAAGCGGGACATCTCCTCGAGCCGGAGGATCTGCCGTTGCAGGTTGGTCGCCATCTGGTTGAACGAGGCGGCGAGCAGGGCCAGGTCGTCCTCCCCGTTGACCGCCATCCGCTGGTCGAGCAGGCCGGCGGAGAGCCGCTGGGCGGTCCGGGCGGCCACCCGTACCGGGGTCACCACCAGCCGGGTGACCAGGGCGGCGAGCAGGCCCAGCAGGAGCACCAGCGCCACGCCCGGTGGCGACCACGGTGGCCCGGGCATCGGCGGCGGTGGCGTCCTGGCGGGCCAGCGGCACGAGGTAGTAGAGCTCCAGCTGGCCGAACCGGGTCGGCACTGGGGAGCCGTACACGAGGTACTTGGTGCGCTGGCCGCCGAGCGTGCCGGTGCGGATCTGGTGGGCGACGTTGCCGGCGGCCACCGAGGCCCGCAGCTCGGGGCTGATCAGCGGGCGGACCTGGACGTCCGGCGAGGTGCGCGGCTTGATCCCGGTGTACCTGTCCGCGGTGATGGCGACGACCACCCCGCTGGTCTGCGCCGGGTCACCTCCGGCCAGGTAGTTGACCGTGCCGTCGATGGTGTCCTGGAGCTGGGCCTCCTGCGGCTGGCTGTAGAGGCCGAACTGCTTCGAGGCGTACTCGCTGCCGTTCTGCAGCCGCAGCAGGACGTCGGTCTCGGCGCTCTCCAGCAGGATGTTGGTGATCTTGTCGGCGATCAGGTACGCGAACCCGCCCACCAGCAGGCTGGAGGCGACCAGGGTGATGGTCACCACCCGGACCTGCAACGACCGTCGCCAGGTCTGATGCAGGCCGGCGACCAGCCCGGCCGACCAGGCGGCGAGAGCGCGCCAGAGCACCCGCGCGGCGTGGAGCCGGCGGGACGCGGCGGTCGGCGAGTCGGGGGGCGGGGAGGTCACCACAGTGCGACCAGGCTATCCGGTACCCGCCTTGTAGCCCACGCCCCGAACGGTGAGGATGATTTCCGGCCGCTCCGGATCCGGCTCGATCTTGGCGCGCAGGCGCTGCACGTGCACGTTGACCAGGCGGGTGTCGGCGGCGTGCCGGTAGCCCCAGACCTGTTCCAGCAGCACTTCGCGGGTGAAGACCTGGCGCGGCTTGCGGGCGAGCGCGACCAGCAGGTCGAACTCCAGCGGCGTCAGCTTCACCTCCTCACCGTCCCGGCTGACCGTGTGCGCCGGCACGTCGATGGAGATCTGGTTGCCGGGCGGACCGATGGTCAGCAGCTCCGGCGCGACGTCCTCGCCGCGGCGCAGCCGGCCCGCATCCGGGCCACCAGCTCCTTGGGCTTGAACGGCTTGACCACGTAGTCGTCGGCCCCGGACTCCAGCCCGAGCACCACGTCCACCGTGTCGCTCTTGGCGGTCAGCATCACGATCGGCACGCCGGATTCGGTCCGGATCGCCCGCGCCACGTCGATACCGCTCATTCCGGGCAGCATCAGGTCGAGCAGGACGATGTCGGGACGATTGTCCCGGAACGCGGCCAGTGCCCGTTCCCCGTCCGCGACGAAGGAGGGCACGAAGCCCTCGCTGCGCAGGACGATGCCGAGCATCTCGGCGAGCGCGGGGTCGTCGTCGACCACCAGTACCCGTGCTCTCATGGGGTTTATCGTTCCATCCCCGTTCGGTTCGGAGGGTTGGGCGTCATCACGGCACGGTACTGCGGCGGGGCACCAGGCACCACAGATGCCGCGCCACCGGACCCGCGTGGCGCGCCGCCCGGCGTACGGGTCCACCGGCGCGGGACCGGCCGTGCAACCATGATCCCCCGGGCGCGCCGTCGCCCGCCACCACCGTCCGTCCGCCAGGAGTACGCGTGCCCGACGTCGGCCCGACCGCCGTGCTCCCGCGCCGCCCGCTGACGGTGGGCGAGCTGCTGGACTCGGCGGTCCTGCTGCTGCGCGGCCAGGCCCGGCTGCTCATCCCGCTCGCCGTTCCGCTCGCGCTCGGCGAGCAGCTGCTGCTGCACCCCCTTCGGGTGCTGGCCGACGCGCGCCCGCCGGAGTACTGGCTCGACGCCGGCCGGCTCGGGGGGTACTGGGTGCTGCTCGCGGTGGGCGCGGCCACCGAGGCGATGATCATCGCGGTGCTCGGCAATCCGGCCGCCCGGGGCGCCGGGGCGGCACTGCTGGGCCGCCGGGCCGGGCTGCGCGAGCTGCTGCGACCCGCCGGCGCCCGGTGGGGGGCCACCGCCGCGGTCGCACTGGCGGTCGGGCTCGGCATGCTCCTGGCGGCGCTGCTCGGGCCGGTCTGGTTCCTCGCGTACGGGCTGCTCGGCGCGGCCGTCCCCGCGCTGGTGGTGGACCGGCTCCCCGCGTACCGGGCGCCGCTGCGCGCGCTCGGGCTGGCGGTCCGCGCCGGCGCTCGGGCGGCCGGCATCCGGCTGCTCGGCTACGTGGGCTGGTGGCTGATCCGGCTCGGCATCGGGCTCGGCGTCTTCTACGGCCTCATGCTGCTGGCGGTGGTGGACCTGACCGACCCGGCGTGGGCGGTGCCGGTGGCCACGGCGGCGTGGGTGGCCGTGAACGCCGTCGCCTACCCGGCGCTGGCGTGCCTCGACGCGGTGCTGCACCTGGAGACCCGGATGCGGACCGAGGGCCTGGACATCCGGCTCTCCCGGGCCCCCGCCGGCACGCCGGAGCCGGTCCTGCTGGCGGTGCGGCGGTGAGCCGGTGGTGGACCGAGGCCGTTGCCGCGCTCGGCGATCTCGTCCCGCTGCCGCTCGCCGCCCTGTTGCTGGTCCTCGCCGCCCTGCTGGCCGCGCTGGCCTGGTACTTCTTCCCGGCCTGGGTGCCGCGCCGGTCCCCCCGGCTGCGGTTGCCCCGCCTGCGCCTCCCCCGGCTGCGGCTGCCCCGATGGCGACCG
>NZ_JAEVHJ010000329.1:0-7111 GCF_016802855.1 Micromonospora sp. ATA51
CGGGCACGTCCTCGGCGCTGACCCCCGCCATCGGCTCGTCCAGCAGCATCACCCGGGGCTCCCCGGCGAGCAGCAGCGGGACGCACCGCCGGTGAGCGCGACCAGCACGACCAGGCCGCCCGCGGTCGCCGCGGCCCGACGCCGTCGCCGGGCACGGGCCCGCCGGCGTACGTTCGCGAGATCGCCCACGTGCGGCGGGGTCGCCAGCGCGGCGCGGTGCACCAGGTCGGCCAGATCCTCGGGTACGCCGTTCACGGTCACTCCTTCTCCTCCAGCGCGACCCGCAGCTCCGCCAGGCCACGGGAGAGCCGGCTGCGGACCGTGCCCTCGGCCAGGTTCAGCACGGCGGCGGTCTCCGCCGTGGAGAGGTCCAGCAGGACCCGGCAGACGATCACCGTGCGCTGGCCGGCGGCAGTCGATCCAGGGCCGACCGGGCGGCCAGGCCGGCCGGGTCGGGCGCCGCCACCGGTGCCTGCCAGTCGTCGGCCGGTGGCCGTTCCCGCCGTACCTTTCGCCACCACGAGGTGGCCCAGTTCAGCCCGACCCGGAACACCCAGCCCGCCGGGTTGTCGAGCTTCCGAACGCGGTCCCAGCGCGCGTACGCCCGGGCCATCGCCTCGTCGGCGGCCTCCCGCGCCACGGCCGGGTTTCCGACGGCCAGCGCGAGCGCCCGGTGGATCCGGTCCACGTGCTCCCGGTAGAACTGCTCGAACGGCAGGTCCCGGTGGGTCCCGGGCGGCGCCGGGCGGTCGGGCGAGAGAGCTTCGGGGGCACGGGCCGGCGCTGCCGGGTGGTTTCCCATGCCAAGTACACGCGTGGCAGGGGGCGGCTGTTCCATCCGTTGCCCCCGTTTCTGGCACCTCGACGGTTGGCGGTCCGCGCGGTGGCCGGCGCCCTCGCCCCGGCAGGCGGCCCTCGCCCCGGCTGGCGGCCCTCGCCCCGGTTGGCGGTCCGCCCTGTGACTTGTTGGTTCTCGTCCTTTGCTCTGCTGCAGCCCACGCAACACCGAAGTGCTCCCAGCGTTGCGGTCGCTGCAGCAGAGCAAAGGGGGTCAGGTGGATCCCCGTGGTGGCGGGTCGGCACGCGAGGGGCGGTCGCACGCTCTGTCCACAGGGTTGTCCATAGGGGTTGCCGGTGGTGTGTCCCGCTGGGCAGGGTTCGGGCATGGCTTCCGCGCTCGATCCACCGCCGACCGGGCAGACAATCGGTCGTGTCCCGATCGCCGGTCTGGTCCGGCAGGCCCGCCGGATCGCCGGGCTCGGCCAGCGGCAGATGGCCCGGTTCGCCAAGGTGGCGCCGTCGACCGTGGGCAGGGTCGAGGCCGGGGGGATGACGCCCAGTCTCCAGGTGCTCGAACGGCTGCTGGGGGCGGCGGGCCTCTACCTCGTCGTGGTCGACCAGGAGGGCCGGGTGATCCAGCCGATGGAGGACTGGGACGACACCCGCGACGGCGCCGGCCGCCGGTATCCGTCCCACCTGAAGCTCATCCTCGACTCCGAGCCTGGCGAATGGTGGGCGGACATCTACGGCCTGGCCCGGCCGCCCGAGACCTTCCACCGCTGCCCGATCGACCGGGAGGCGCGCCGCCGGCGCAGCCAGTGGGAGGTGCGGGTGGCGAAGTACCGTGGCGTGCCGCCCCCGGAGGATCCGCGGCGGTGGACGTACTGAAACGGCCCGTCGTCCAGCCGGTGAGCTGGACGGCGGGCCGCCTCGGGGCGGACCGCTCAGTCGTCGTTGGCGATGGTGCCGACGGCGACCGGGTCGGCGAGCTGAAGCCCCGGCACACCCGCCACATACAGCGTGAGCTGCTCGTCCGCCTCGACCTTCCGGTCACCGCGGACGGTCACCGGGAAGGTGAGCGACGTCTGGCCGGCGGTCAGGGTCTTGCAGCCGACGTACGGGTCGTAGTCGGAGGCCGCCTGGGCGGACGTGCCGTAGGTGGTGGCGCAGATCAGCGCCGACTCGGAGAGCGGCCGGGACACCGTCACCGTGAACGTCAGGGCGCTGTCGCCCTTGTCGCCCTCGGCCACCGACGCGTCCGCCACGGCCAGCGACGCCCGGGAGCGGAATCGGGCCACCTGCGGGTCGTGGTCGCTGGCGCCCCGGTCGCCGAGACCCTCGGCGTCGGTCGGGTAGTCGGCGTTGATGTGCGCCGAGCGGATCTGCACCAGGTCGTCGTGGAGCTTGTCGTTGGTGAAGAGGTTGTCCAGCGTCTGCGCCTGCCCGCTGAAGGTGTACGAATAGGCCGCCGCCGGCACGTCCGCGACCAGGTCGTCCCAGAGGTTGTGCATGCCGGCCTGGTACAGCGGGCCGAGCTGGTCCGACGGGGTCGGGTTCGCCCCGGTGGCGATCGGGTCGTCCGGGCGCGGGAAGACGTTCAGATCACCGCCGTAGATCACCCGGGCGTTCGGGTCCCCGGCCTCGATGGCCTTGACCAGCGCGGCGCCGTACGCGGCCTGCTCCCGGCGCTGCCCGACCCGGCTGTCCGGCCCCGACGAGAAGTGGTTGCTCAGCGCCCAGAGCGTGTAGTGCTCCGACGAGCCGGGCGCGGCCGCCACGGTGAACTTCCCGAGCTGCGGGGCGCGCGTGTAGACGTTCGCGCCGTCCACCCCGGTGGACCGGTCCACGTCCGCCGGCAGCACCGCGTTGAGCGCCTTCGGGTTCTGCACGTCGGCGTTGGCCGGCAGCCCCGCCGAGCGGTACTCCACCGTCGGGGTGGTGCCGAGCAGCGGGTCGGTGGCGGTCGCCTCGGCCAGCGTCAGCCGGTCGGTGCGGTAGAGGAACGCCGAGGTGATGCCCCGGGCGTCCGCGCCGGTCCGGTCGTACGCGGCGGCGTAGGCGGGACCGCCGTCGGCCGCGATGGTGAGCGCCAACTCCTGGATGGTGTCCGGCGCGCCGTCGGCGTCGTTCGTGGTCCCGCAGACCAGCTTGCCGTCGGCGACCGAGCAGATGTCCTGGTCCTCGGCCTCCTGGACGAGCACCAGGTCGGGGCTGTGCAGGGCGTTCACGATCTGCCGCGCCTCGACACCCAGCCGCTCGGTGTACGCGGCCTCGCTGGCCGGCACGTAGTCGAACGGCGGGGAGACCCCGGTGCAGCCCGGGTTGCCGGCGAAGTCGCAGCCGTCGAACGGGTCGTCCCGGTAGTCGTACAGGTTCTCCAGGTTGTAGGTGGCAACTGCGACCTCGGTGTTCCGGTTCGCCGGCTGCGGCGGGTTGTTCGCCGACGGGTCGGCGCCACCGGTGAGGGTCAGCTGCTCGGGCTGGACGCTGTACTTGCTGAACGCGTACGAGATGGCGCCGTAGGCGTCCTCGGTCAGCGTGTCGAAGGTGCGGGCCTCCGGCAGCAGCGCGCCGGAGTCACCGGCGGTCGCCTTCACCCCGCCCGCGCCCAGCAGGACCCGCTGGTTGTTGCCGTTGTCGAAGAGCTGGCCGGGAATGTCGTCCAGCGGGTGCGCGTCCCGGAACACCCGGCGGGCGTACGGGTCGGCCCGCTGCATGATCGGGTCCTCGCGGTCCACCACGTAGATCTCCGAGTCGGCCGTGGAGGCGAAGATGTGCCGCGGGGCGGAGACCCCGCTGCCCGAGCGGACCCGCATCCGGGCGCCCTCGTGCCGCTCCCAGTACAGGTCGGCGCCCGCCGCGTCGGCCGGCGGCGTCGCGTCGTCGACCCGCACGGCGGTGTCGACGTCCAGGCCGGAGTCCAGCTTGCGCACCAGCGAGGCGCTGGAGAGCTGCGTCTGGTTGAAGAACTCGGACACCCGCCCGCGCAGCACCACCTCGTCGCCGACGGTGGGCGCGTAGCCCCCGATCAGCGTGGTGAAGGAGCCCATGAAGACGAAGATGCCGTCCGAGGTGAGCGGGTCGCCGTCCTCGGTGCCCGTGCGGCTCTGCAGGTAGAAGCCGTACTGGTCGGCCCCGGCGGAGCTGCGGGTGAGCGACTTCTGGGTGATCACACCGCGCACGTCGTACAGGCTGGAGCTGGTGCCGTTGCCGCTGGCCGGGGCGAGCGGCGACCGGTCGGTGGCGCCCTTCTCGTCGTCGCCGGTCCGGCCCTGCACCTCGCCCACCGACAGCACCGTCGTGGCCTGCACGGTGAGCGTGCAGGTGGCGGTCGTGCCGCCGGCGTCCGTCGAGGTCACGGTGACCGTGTACGAGCCGGCCGGCAGGCCGGTGGCGGTGACCGTGGCGGTGGCGGTGCCGCCGACCCCGCTCGCCGGGGTGACGGCGGTACGGCTGATCGAGCCGGCCGCCGGGCTCGGGCTGACGGCGGTGACCGCGAGGTCGGTGACCGTGTCGTCGGCGTCGGTGGCGGTCACCTCGCGGGTCGCGGTGGCGCCCGCCTCGACGGTCAGCGTGCCGCCGCAGGTGAGCTTGGCCGGCTGGTCGACCGGGCCGCCGCCGTCGACGGAGTGGCTGCCCAGGCCGTCGAAGGTGTCGGTGGCGAAGCCGGCCCACTGGACGGCCGGGTCGAAGGCGTCCGACGGGTCGGTGTCCCCGGCGGTCACCGTGGGCAGCCGGCGCAGCGTGTTGTCGGCGGTGCTGGTGACCCCGGTGCCCCACTCGGTGCCCGGGTCGACGCCGACCTGGCCGATCGAGTCGACCACGGCGCCGCCCTTGCGCAGCACGATCGCGTCGTCGCCGTTGTACAGCGAGCCGCCGTACGTCTGGTCGGCCTGGGCGAGGATCGCCGGCGCGGCCGAGGAGGCGGCGAAGACGAAGACGTCACCGGCGGCCACCGTGCCGCTCAGGGCGACGTTCGTCGACGTGGTGGCGCCGTTGAAGTAGAGCTGGAGCTGGTATCCGGCGGCGGTCAGGTCGACCGGGGCGCCGGTGCCGTTGTAGAGCTCGATCGCCTTGTTGTTGGACAGGCCCTCGACGTACTCGGAGATGAACAGGTCGGTGGGCGCGGCGCTGGCCGCGGGGGGTGCGACGCCGATGGCCGTGATCGAGACGGCGGCGGTGGTCGCGAGCGCGGCTATTGTGCGGCGCGGGCGCATGAGGCCTCCACGATGGGCGGACGGGAACTAACGCACGTTAAGGGGCTTTCCTGTCCGGCGTCCATCCCCCGGCAGGCCGTTTGATGGATATCCGTCACGGGTGGGCGTCGAGGCGGTGCACCAGCTCGGCGACGTCCACGCCGTACTCGCACCAGTCCCGGTCGGGCCGGTAGCCCAGCTCGGCGTTCACCTTCAGCATCGCCTCGTTGGCCTGGGCGTTCCAGGTCTGCACCTCGGCCAGCTCCGGCTCGGCCGAGCGCAGTTCCAGCAGCATCCGCGCCTTGATCGCCCGGTCGATGCCGTAGCCCCGGTGGTCCTGCACCACGATCGTGTCGTACTGGTCGGCGCGGGTCGGGTGCTGGGCCGGCACGACCACCTCGGTCAGCCCGGCCACCTCCCCGCTCTGCTCGTGGATGGCCAGCACGATGTACGGCTTCATGCCACGCCGGTGCAGCGTGTCCAGGCTGTCCCGGAGCCGCTCCGGGTCGTACGAGCTGGGACGCAGCTCGCCGTCGTCGACGTCGCGCACCTCCGCCTTGGCCCGCGCGTACGCCTCGATCACGTCGTCGGGCGGGCCGCCCGGGCAGAACTCCAGGTGGTAGCCCGCCCCGATGCCGGTGGCCATCTCCGCCAGCGCCGGCCAGTCCACCGCGCCCAGGTCGAGCACGCTGCGGGTCTCGACGTACTCCCGGGCGAAGCCGAGCGACTCGTAGAAGGCCACCGCCGGGGTGTCCCCGACGACCTCGACGCCGATCGATCCGAAGCCCTCGTCCCGGATCCGGCGGGCGGCCAGCTTGACCAGGGTGCGGCCCAGCCCGGTGCGCCGGACCGACGGGTGCACCAGCACCTCCAGCACCCCGATCCCGCCGAGGAGCAGCACCTGGACCTGCCCGAGGATCCGCCCCGGGGTGCCGTCGGCGGCCGGTTCCTCCTGGGCGACCCAGGAGATCCGCCGTTCACCGGGCATCACCTCGGAGAGGTATTCCCGCAGGGAACTCTCCCGCCAGGGCGGATCCTGCGGGAGGTCGGCCGTGAGGACCGCGTTCAGCGTGTCCAGCAGCGACGCGATCTCGGCGGACGACGCGGTCCTGGGGTCCCACTCGCGCACCATCACCCGTCTAGCTTGCCGTCAACGGCTGCTGGGGGGAAGTGCCCAGTTCTCCAATGTATGCGAACGATCACCTTACGTACGGCTGAGCCGTCCGTACTCGTTCGCCCGGTCGAACACGCTCTGGGCGTACCGACGCACGTCGTTGTAGGAGAGGATGGCGCCCCACCAGTCGCCCGGGATGGTCATGTTCCGGCCGCCCTTGCAGAGGTAGTTGCCGGCGGCGAGGGCGGCGTCGTCGATGTCGTGCGGGTCCCGGCGGCCGTCGTTGTCCGCGTCCGCGCCGATCTCCTGCCAAGTGCTGGGGATGAACTGCATCGGGCCGAGCGCCCGGTCGTAGACGGTGTCGTGGTCGAGCTGACCCCGGTCGGTGTCGAGGATCCGGGACCGGCCGCCCTGCCCGTCCAGCGGATCGCCGACGATCTCCGGCTCGGCCCGGCCGGTCGACCCGAGGGTGGCGGAGTTGGCCGACCCGTGCCGGGACTCGACGTACCCGATCGCGGCGAGGGTGGTCCAGCTGAGCTGCAGCTGCGGTGCGTCTCGGCCAGCACCAGCTCGGCGTAGCCGTACGCCTGCATCGCCACAGCCGGGATCTCGGTCCGCGCGCTCATCTGCTGCGCCCACGCGCCCAGCGCGTCCGCCGGCCGGCCGGTGGACGCCGGACCGACGACCGGCCCGGTGGGCCGCCCCCCGCCGGGCAGCGTTCCCGTCGGCAGGGGAGTGCCGGGCAGTCCGGTGGCGCCGGGCAGACCCGGCAGTACGGCGGTGCCGGTCGGCCCGGGCAGCGCACCCCCCTCGGGTACGGCGGTGGCGGAGACGCTCGCGGTGGCGTCCGCGGCCACCGGGCGGGACGTCCGGGTCGCCTGCGGCACCAGCAGCGCGCCCGCCGCCGCGGTCGCCCCGACCAGGGCGAGCAGGAACACCCCGGGCAGGGTGGCCCGCCCGCTCGGACGGCGGGACCAGGCCCGGGTGGCCCGGGCCGCGCCGACGGCGAGCCTGCCGGGGC
>NZ_JAEVHJ010000330.1:0-7104 GCF_016802855.1 Micromonospora sp. ATA51
AGGGCGCCGACGCGGCCGGCGTGCGCTCTCCTACGCCGCGGGTCCTGGGCCGCGTGACCCGGCCGGCTGCGGGCCCACCACCCCAACCATCAATGGTCTGTCGTTCTGCGGCGCCGTCCGGGCTTCCCGCTCTTCGCGCCAGCCGCCGGGCGTCAGGCGTGACGGCCGCAGAGCGGCAGCGGCAGCGGCCGGCGCGCGCCCAGGCGGCGGCGCGTGCGGCCCGTTGCGGGCCGCCTTGAACCCGTACAGAAAGCTGGCACAACGTGCCGGCGGACAGCCGGCGGCCGGCCGGGATTCTGTGTGGATCGGACCGGGGGGGTAGCTGCCCGCGACATGTCACGATGGTGCGCCTGGTGGCGACGGTGGTTCGGCTGGATGTGCTCGAGCGCGAGTGGCGTCGGAGATGGCGACCCCGGCGAGGACTGCGGTGGCGGCGAGGGCGACCAGCAGCGGCGGCAGGAGGAGCATCGCCGGTGTCAGGGCGGCCAGCACGACCAGGCCGATCGGCCGATCCCGGGATACGCGGGCGAAGACCGCGTACTCGAAGCCGGCACGCCCGGCGAGGAAGAGCGCGGGTCCGCCGAGGATGACGGCGATCCAGGCCGGTTGCGTATGTCCGAACGGGTGGGTGATGACGAGTTCGTCGCCGACGGCGGTGACGACGATGCCGGCCACCATGACCAGGTGGGCGTATGACGTCGATCCGGCAAGGCGGGCCGGTTCGGGGGCCGCTTTGATGGCTACGGCCGCCAGTTCCCCGGCGCGGTAGATGTAGATCCGCCACAGCAGCACGGTGGTGGCAATCGCCACGAGGAACGCGGCGGTCCGGTCGGGCGTGAAGGCGGTGCCGCGAAGCGCCAGTCCGGTGACCAGGATCAACTCGCCGAGCGCGATGATGTAGAACTGCCGGTAGCGCTCGGACAGGTGTTCGGCCACGGTCGGCAAATCCGACGGGGGCGTGCGGCCGATGCCCGGCGTGGGGTAGTAAAACGCGTATGCGGCGTAGTCCAGGGCCACCGCGAGTGTCCACAGCGCCACACGCGCCGTCCCATGCGAGAGCGCCCCGGCGATCCACGGCACCGCGGCCACGCCGTACCAGAACAGTATCCGCCCCGAGGTGCGCCGCGGTGCGTGGCCCCGCAGGGCGATCACAAGGAAGATGTTGGTGCCGATGAATAGGGCGACGAATACCCCTGCGAAGACCAGGCCTTGCCTGCCGAACGCGTCGGGCAGCGCGATCGCGATCACCAGGCTGCCCACCAAAGTCGCGATGACCAGCAGCTGTATCGCCGGTTGTTGCGGGTCGAACCTGTCGGTTATCCACGCCGTGTTGAACCAGACCCGCCATACTGTCAGCAGCAGCAACAGCGTCTGGAAGGCGCCGCTCCAGGTGAGATCCTGGATCAGCGCTTGCGAGAGTTGGGTGAGCGCGAAGACAAACGCCAGGTCGAAGAACAGTTCCAGGAACGTTGCCATCTGCGGATCCCCAGGCATGCGCAGCAGCTCGCCCGCCCTGTTCGTCGTCATCGGCTCGCCCGTTCTGTCGCCTTCGTGGCAGCGTTGAAGCAGTCGTACCACGCTGCCGCGCCTCCCGGTGCCGACAAGACGATGCCCAGGGTTCTCGCAACGAGTGATGAGCTGACGCGGCGTGGCGGGTGGCCAAGCAGTTTGGGTGAGTCTGAATCGAGAGTCATGCCCGCTCAGGGCCCCGGTAAAGTCGTCAGGTGATGCCGAGTAGGGCCAGGGGCCGGGTGCTGTCGCGGGCGTGATGTCGGTTGGCGGCGGCGATGTTGGCGATTCCGGCGGTGCGGAGGGCGCCGATGGCGGCGTTGCGTAGGGCGGCCATGACCTCGGGCCCGGTTCCGGTGCGAATCTGGCAGCGGTCTTCGTCGTAGGTGACGTCCCGCACCCAGTGGATCTTGTTTTCGATGGTGCCCCTGCCGAAAACCCCATCCGCCCTGGTGAGGACCGGTGCGTGGGTGTCGGAGCCGTTGGCCCGGTCGCTGGGCGCTGAGCCTGGGCGTAGCTGGTGATCGATGCGGCATGGGCTGCCGTGCTGCTGCGACTGGCGTACCTGGGCATGACGAACGCGTTCGCGGTGCTGCGACTGCTGCCGATGAGCGACTGAGACAAGGACGTGGAGATCCTTGCCCTGCGCCATCAGATCACGGTGCTGGAGCGCCAACTGGGCAAGGATAAGGTGCGCTTCGACGCCCAGGTGCGCCTGGCCGACGTCGCCGACGTGAGGGTCGTGGCGAAGCCGGAGGTCATCACCCACGACCAGGTCTCCCGCAGCATGGACGTCGTCGCGAACGTGCGCGGGCGTGGTCTGGGCACCGTCACGAGTGAGGTCACGGATCGGCTCGCGCAGGTGACCTTCCCCCGTGAGCACCATCTGGAAGTGCTCGGAGAGGCCCAGGCGAAGGCAACGTCCGACTTCCGCGTCTGGACCTTCGTGATCGGCGCCGTGATCCTGATCTTTCTCCTGCTGCAGGCCGGTTTCGGTAGCTGGCGGGTGGCATCGCTGTACTTCCTGCTCCTACCGACGGCACTGGCGGGCGGGCTGCTGCTGGCGGCTCTCGACCGGTCGGCCGTCTCGGTGGTCGCGCTGCTGGGGCTGCTCACCGTGCTGGCGATGGCCGTACGGGGCGGCACCCTGCAAATTAGGCGGTACCAGCGGCTGGCCGACGAGGGTTACCCCCACGGTGCCGAGCTGGTCGAGCTCGGGTCGCGGCAGCAGGTCATCCCGGCCGTGACGGGCATGCTGGCGGCGGGGTTGGCGGTGGTCCCGATGGTGGTCTACGGCAGCGTCTCCGGCCTCGAGATCGTGAGCCCGCTCGCCCTGATCATCCTTGGTGGCCTGGTCACGACGGCGCTGTTGAACCTGCTCGTGCTGCCCGTGCTGTACCTGCGGTTTGCCGTCCGAGCGCAATCACTGGAGCCGTCCGGACCGGTGCCCGCGCACAGGCCGCGCCGCGCTTGTCGGGCCGGAAAGCTGGTCGACCCCGGCTCCGGCCTGAGCGGATTCAGGAAGGTCCCATGCACAGACAGGTAGGCGACGACACAGTGGTCGGTGGACGGCAGCGATCCTGCTCACGTTGGCCTCGGCGGCAGCTTGCAACGCGCCCGCCTCGACCACCGCAGCAGGCTCGCTGCCGGTTGCCATCGTCGTTCCGGTCGTGCTCGGTCTGGTGGCCGCAGGTGCCAGATACCGCATTCGGCGCATGGGTTGACGGGAGGAACTCACACTCGAATTCAGAGTTGCCGACGAACAGCTGAGGGCGCCCGACCCAGACCTGCGGTACGTCGTCAACGCGGCCGTGCAGCACGAAGCGTGACGCTCGCCGCCGCGCGGACCATCGAGCCGGTCAGGCGAAGTCGGTGAGCTTCGGCAGGAGCCGCTCGCCGACCTGCTCGGTGAACTCGACCGGGTGCCGGTCCGGGGTCACCTGGACCTCGGTCACACCGAGTGCGGCGTACTCCTGAGCAGCGGCGAGGAAGGCATCCGGCTCGTCCAGGGGCGGCACCCGCATCACGACGGTCTTTTCGATGCTGTCGTAGTCACGCCCCTCGGCCTCGCAGTGCGACCGGAGCACGTCGAGCTTGTGGCGCAACTCGTCCGTACCGAAAAGGTTGCACGAGTCGGCGTACCGGGCGACCAGGAGGAGAGTCTTCTTCTCCCCGCCGCCGCCGATCATGATCGGCGGGCGGGGCCGACGGATCGGGGCCGGGACGCTGAGGGTCTCGGCCAACCGGTAGTGCCGGCCCTCGAAGGGACCGTTGTTCTCACTCCACATCTGCAGACAGATCTGCAGCGTCTCCTCGAGCCGCTCGAACCTCTCGCCCACGGGCACCACCGGCACGCCCAGACCACGCTGTTCCCGCTCGTACCAGGAGGCGCCGATGCCCATTCGGGCACGACCGCCGGGGAGCACGTCCAGGGTGGTGACGATCTTCGCCAGCAGCCCCGGGTACCGGTACATCAAGCCGGTGACCAGCACACCGAGCGTCATCCGCTCCGTCTGACCGGCGACGAAGCCGAGCGTGGTGTACGCCTCCAGCATCGGCTCGTCGGCCGGTGCCACGGCCTCCATCTGGAAGTAGTGGTCCATCACGTGAACGAGGCGAAGCCGGCATCATCGGCGATCCGCACGGTCCGGGCCAGGGTGGGTGTGATCAGGTCCGGCTCCGGCGGGGTGGTGAAGCTCCAGTAGTGCCCCCGCCGTGAGCGTCACCTCGTGCAGGAAACCGTCCCAGCACCGCGGCTCGGGCGACCGGATCTCCGGCGCGGCCCTGGGTAGGTTCGCCGCGCAGACTGTCACAACCCGGGAAGCCGTCTTGTCGTTCCTCTAGACAGTCGCTGTTTGGAGGAATAGATGAGCGCTGAACACACACACCTGCCCCCAGGCGTTGAGGTGATCACGACCCTGCCGGAGGCGACGTCCCGGATCCCGGCTGGCGCCGAGGCCAGGACCATCCGGGTCACCCTGTCGCCCGGTGACCCCGGCGCACCGCCGCACCGGCACCCCGGGCCGCTCTTCGGCTACGTGACCCAGGGCGAGATCCTCTTCGAACTGGAGGGGCAACCGCGGGTGCTCAAGGCCGGTGACGCCCTGTTCGAGCCCGGGGGCGACGTGATCCACTACCAGGGCGCCAACAACCTTCCGGACGCGCAGTCGCAGCTGGTGGTGACCATGTTCGCGCCGCCGGGTACCCCGGTTCTGACCGTGGTCAGCGCGGAGGAGCTGGCCGCACGCCGACACCTACGAGTTACCCAGCCATGATGACCACCAGTATCCCGGATCTCTCACGCCTCAGGGGCCTTGATCAACACTTAGCGAGAGACCGAGGCTAATCCTTGGGCCGGCGGCGGATGGACCTTCGCCGGGCGTCATGAGCGTTCTGCCCGGCGGGCAACTACTTGGGCGGTAGGGCCACGCATCGACCCGGCGACGTCGGCAACGCACTGATGCCGATTACGGCTGCTCGAGAATCCCATAAGTGCAGTTCGACCGCCGGCTCGCGGAGGCCGTCAGCCGCGTCGACGTCGACAACAAGGGACTCACCGCGATGCGGACCCGCTTGATCGAACTCCAGACGGAGAAGGCCAAGCTCTGCGTGTCGTTGACCTTGGCGACCGCGCCGAGCAGTTCAAAGTCCTGATCCGGGACCGGGCCGGGCAGTTCACGGCCGGCTTTGACGCCGTGCTGGCCGACGCTGGCATCACCGTATGCAAGATCCCACCGCGCAGCCCCCGAGCGAACGCCTATGCCGAACGGTTCGTCCTCACCGCCCGCAACGAGGTCACCGACCGCATGCTCGTCTTCGGTGAGCGACATCTACGCCGAACACTCGATGAATACGCCCGCCACTACAACAACCGACGTCCGCACCGCGCGCTGGCGCTGCAGCCTCCACAATCCGACCGCCCCATCATTGACCTGACCCACGAACGGATCAAGCGCCGCCCGATCCTCGGCGGGCTGATCAACGAGTACGAACGAGCCGCGTAGAAGGCCAGGTCACCATCGGCTCAGGGTTTTGGAACCCCACGGGCCAAACTGCGCCGCTGCCCCCGCCGCGCGACTGCAATCGTGTAGGCCATCCTCGTCCTGCACTGCGTCGAGAGGAGTCGCTACTCAGGGTGAAAACCGCTCAGTCCGGTGCCGAGCAACGCCTTCACCGAGTTCGAGACGTCCCTTCCCACGGTCGCCTGGTACGACGCCCCGAAACGCCTACGCATCCGATGGGAGCGCCGCGACGACATCCAATGAGGCCTTCCTCGCCCTCGCCACCTGCATCAAGTACCGGCATGTCGCGCGACTTCGTTAGGACCATCAAGACGCGCCACCCCGATACATCTGTCGGCCATGCCATAAAAGGCGTAGCGCTTCCCGCCCACCTCCTCCATGGCGGTGGGAAAGACGACGTTGTCGACGGTGCCGAGACGCTCCGCCGGCGTTTCCGGCACGAGGAGCGGCTGCGGTGTACGGGCCAGGACCTGTGTCACGTCGTCGGGGTTGAGTAGCATTGCTCCAGCCGCGTACCTGACCTTGGTCTGCGGCTCCCACCCGGAGGTGAGCTCTCCACTGACGCCGTGGTGGATCAGCAGCCAGCCCTCGTCCACCCGAATCGGCGGCGGCCCGGCCCCGATCTTGAGCGATTCGTAGTCATAGGCGGGAAGTGCCACCAGGCGGTGCTGCCGTAACGCGACCAGGGCGGCCAGCTCCCGATCCACGGCCTCGGCCGCGGCGAACGACACCCAGATGCCAGGGCGCTCGTCGGTGACGTTGGCGGGCAGATGCGTCCCCTCGCCATCCCGGATCCAGGACAGGTCCCACATGGGGCGGTGCAGGAAGGCGTAGCTCGGGGTGCCGTCGGGGGCCGCGACGGGCTCCGGGAACAGCACCACGTCCTTGTTCGGGAACAGGTTGAGGTCGGTGTTCAAGTCCGACTGGTACGCGAAATGCATCGGACCGAGCCGCTGCCAGTGGACCAGGTCCTCGGAGACCGCCAGGGCGGGCCGAGGCCCGAGAGGGCCCAGAGCCACGTACGTCATCACGTGCCGGCCCAGCCGCGGCACCCAGGTGATCCGAGGATCTTCCACGCCCGAACCGGTCTTGCCACGCTCCCAGCCCTCGTCCGGTGCGAGCACCACGCCTCGGCGGCGGACCCCTACCGGTATGCCGTCGTCGAGCATCACCTCGGCCAGGCCGACCCGAGACATGTTGCCCTTCGCGACCAGCCGCGGCAGCAAATGCAGCCGCCCGTCCGGGGTACGTCCGGCGGCCGGGTTGAGCACACCCTCCCGCTCGTACGGCTCGGACGGCTCCGGCGTCATCACCGTGCCGAGCCGGGTAAGCGTGTACGGAACGGTGCTCATCGGGTCACCGTCCACTCGCGGGTCAGCGGAATCCGCACCTGTTGCCCGGCGGCCACGTCGTAGACGTAGCCCTTCGTGAAGTCTGCCGGGTCACGGTAGCGGCGGACGGTGGTGGCGTCGCCGATGTCGAGCACCAGTCGGGTGTCGTCGTCCAAATGGGCGGCCACGATTTGATAGCTGGCGTTACGCTCGCCGTCGTTGTCGACGTAGATGTAGATGTA
>NZ_JAEVHJ010000331.1:0-7096 GCF_016802855.1 Micromonospora sp. ATA51
CCGGCGCAGGGATCAAGCCTGACCGCCCGAAGCCGGTCGGTCGCCCCAGCCCCCAACCAGCAACCACGAAGTCAGTCGGTCGAGCCGACCAGCTCCACCTCATACCCCTGCCCATCAGCGAGATACGCGGCGTAAGTCCCCGGGCCACCAGCGTGCGGGTGCCGGTCCGGGAAGAGCAGCTCCCACCCGTGCTCGGGGGCGGCGGCGACCAGGGCGTCCACCGCGGCTGGCGGCCCGGCGTGGAAGGCCAGGTGGTTGAGTCCCGGTGCGAGCCGGTCGTGCACCCGTCCGGAGAGCCCGGGGGACTCCTCCAGCACCAGGTAGGTCGGGCCGAGCCGCCAGGACCGGCCGGCCGGCCAGTCCTGGAACGGCGTCCAGCCCAGCTCGCCGAGGAGCCAGCCCCAGCTGCACCGGGCGGCCTCGAGGTCCGGCACCCACACCTCGACGTGGTGCAGCCCGCCGACGGTCAGCGCTTCCCGCCCGGTACCCATAGCACATCTCCGTCCGGATTTGCCGTTCTTGCCAGGATAAAGAGCAGATCGGAGAGCCGGTTGAGATACTTTGCGGGAAGGGGACTGGTCCGGTCCGGGTCGTGCCCGACCAGCGCCCACGCCGCACGCTCGGCGCGTCGGGCGATCGTCCGTGCCACGTGCAGCAGCGCCGCGCCAGCGGTGCCGCCGGGGAGGATGAAGGAGTCGAGCTTGCTCAGGCGTGCGTTGTACTCGTCGCACCAGCCCTCGAGGCGCTCCACGTACTCCTCGGTGACCCGCAGCGGCGGGTACTTCGGGTCCGGCTCGACCGGGGTGGCCAGGTCCGCGCCGACGTCGAACATGTCGTTCTGGATCGACCCCAGCACCGCCCGCAGCTCGTCGTCGAGCTGCCCGAGCGCGAGCGCGACACCGATCGCCGCGTTGCACTCGTCGACGTCCGCGTACGCGGCGATCCGTGGATCGATCTTCGGCACCTGCTCGTTGTTGCTCAGCCTGGTCATGCCGGCGTCGCCGGCCTTGGTGTAGATGCGCGTGAGGTGGACGGCCATGACGCACAGCCTACGGATACCGGACCTGACCATCCCGGCGCGGCCGGACCAGACCGGCTGGCCGGCCGGTGTGGGCCCGGGTGACGCCGGCGGTCCAGCGGTCAACGACGTCGACGTCATCCGGGTGCGCGGCGACGCGCGGCTGGCCGGCACGGTCCACGTCGTGGGGGCGAAGAACTCCGCGCTCAAGCTGATGGCGGCCGCGCTGCTCGCGCCCGGGCGAAGCGTGATCACCAACGTCCCCCGGATCACCGACATCGCCATCATGGGCGAGGTGCTGCGCCGGCTCGGCTGCGGCGTGCGGTTCGGCGCCGACGACCCGGTCGATCCGATGGTGGCCCGCGGTGGGGTGGAACGCTCCCGGTCGGTCGTCATCGACGTGCCGGAGCGGCCAGGCGCGGAGGCCGATTACGACCTGGTCCGGCGGCTGCGCGCGTCGATCTGCGTGCTGGGTCCGCTGCTGGCCCGCCGCGGGTACGTGCGGGTGGCGCATCCCGGCGGGGACGCGATCGGCTCCCGCGGCCTGGACATGCACGTCTCCGGGCTGACCCGGATGGGCGCGGACATCTCCGGTGAGCACGGCTTCGTCATCGCGTCCGCCCCGGACGGCCTGCACGGCGCGGACATCGTGCTGGACTTCCCCAGCGTCGGCGCGACGGAGAACCTGGTGATGGCGGCGGTGCTGGCCCAGGGCGTCACGGTGATCGACAATGCCGCCCGGGAGCCGGAGATCGTCGACATCTGCTCGATGCTGATCCGGATGGGCGCCCGGATCGAGGGGAAGGGGACCTCGACCCTGCGCATCGAGGGCGTGCCCGAGCTGGGCCCGGTGCGGCACGCCACGGTGGGGGACCGGATCGTCGCCGGGACCTGGGCGTTCGCCACCGCGATGACCCGGGGGGACGTCACGGTGACCGGCATCGACCCGGCGTTCCTGGAGGTCGCGCTGGACAAGCTGGTCTCGGCCGGCGGTCTGGTGGAGACCCGCACCGACGCCTTCCGGGTCCGGATGGACGACCGCCCGACCGCGGTGGACGTGGTGACCCTGCCCTACCCGGGCTTCGCCACCGACCTGCTGCCGATGGCGATCGGGCTGGCGGCGGTGAGCGACGGGGCGTCGCTGATCACCGAGAACATCTTCGACGGCCGGTTCATGTTCGCCAACGAGATGATGCGGCTCGGCGCGGACATCAAGACCGACGGCCACCACGCGGTGGTACGCGGCCGGGACCGGCTCTCCGGCGCCCCGGTCCGCGCCACCGACATCCGGGCCGGCGCCGGCCTGATCATCGCCGGGCTGTGCGCCGACGGGGTCACCGAGGTCTCCCACGTGCACCACGTGGACCGTGGCTATCCGGACTTCGTGGCCGACCTGCGGGCCCTCGGGATCGAGGTCGAGCGGGGCACGATCCCGGACGAGCCGGCCCTGGAGATCTGACCGCGGGAGAGGGCTTAGCCGTCGTTCAGGCTCGCCGACTAGGGTGCTGGCAGGTACTCAATCAGGCGAGGGAGAAGCAGATGGCGGGTCGACTCGCGGTCGTCGGTGCCGGGCTGATGGGCTCGGGCATCGCCCAGGTGGCGGCGCAGGCGGGCTGGCAGGTGACGCTGCGGGACCTGGACGACGCGGCCACCAAGCGGGGCGTCGACGGCATCCGGAAGTCGCTGGAGAAGTTCGCCGAGAAGGGGAAGATCGCGGCGGACGACGTCGAGGCGGCGCTGGGACGGATCACCCCGACCACCGATCTGGAGGCGGTCGCCGACGCGGACATCGTCGTCGAGGCGGTCTTCGAGCGGCTGGAGATCAAGCACGAGGTGTTCCGCGCGCTGGACAAGATCTGCAAGGCCGACGCGGTGCTCGCCACCAACACCTCAGCCATCCCGGTCACCCAGATCGCGGCGGTGACCGAGCGGCCGGAGTCCGTCGTCGGCACCCACTTCTTCTCCCCGGTGCCGATGATGAAGCTCTGCGAGCTGGTCCGCGGCTACAAGACCACCGACGAGACGCTGGCGACGGCGAAGGCGTTCGCCGAGGAGATCGGCAAGACGGTCGTGGTGGTCAACCGGGACATCGCCGGCTTCGTCACCACCCGGCTGATCGCTGCGCTGGTCGTGGAGGCGGTCAAGCTGGTCGAGTCCGGCGTGGTCTCGGCGGAGGACCTGGACACCGCCTGCAAGCTGGGCTTCGGCCACGCCATGGGCCCGCTGGCCACCACCGACCTGACCGGCGTGGACGTGCTGCTGCACGCCTCGAAGAACATCTACACCGACACCGCCGATGAGAAGTTCTTCCCGCCGGAGCTGCTCCAGCGCATGGTCACCGCCGGTGACCTGGGCCGGAAGACCGGCAAGGGCTTCTACACGTACTGAGCCGGCTGCGCGGGCGACGGGCGGGACTCCCCGTCGCCCGCGACCGGTCACGGGCGGGGCCGGCTCACGGCGGCGCCGAGCAGGGCGAAGGCGTCCGGGATCACGGTGCCCCAGTAGGCGAAGTTGTGCCGGCCGTCGGCCCACGCGGCGCGTACCGGCGGCTCCGGCAGCGCCCGGGCGAGGGCGCGCACGTCGGGGAGGAAGTTGTCCTGCCGGCCGCACCAGAGGCCGACCGGGGTGCCGGCCGGCGGCTCAGCCGTCGCGCCGGGTGGTCCAGCGGAAGGTGGTCAGGCAGAGGAGCAGGCCGATCACGCACCACGCGGCGAGCACCAGGGCGACCCGGCCCAGCTCGAACGACCCGGCCGGCTCCTGGGCGCCGAAGCTGTCCGGCAGGAAGACGGCGCGCAGTCCCTGGCACATCCACTTCAGCGGGAAGAGCGCCGCCACCTGCTGCATCCAGGCCGGCAGGCTGGTGAAGACGAAGAAGACCCCGGAGATGAACTGGAGCACCAGCGCCACCGGGGTGACCACGGCCGAGCCGCTGCGGGCGGTCCGGGCCAGCGAGGAGATGGCGATGCCGCAGAGGGTGCAGGCGGTGACGCCGAGCGCCGCGACCCAGCCGAAGGTCAGCCACTTGCCGACGGTGTCGGGCAGCTTCAGGTCGAACAGCAGCACCGCGACGACCAGCAGCAGCGCGGTCTCGGCCACGCCGATCACCACCACCATGATCACCTTGCCGGCGAACCAGACCCACTTCGGTATCGGCGTGCCCCGGTAGCGCTTGAGCACGCCCCGGTCCCGCTCGATCGGGATCCAGATGCCGAGGTTCTGGAAGCTCACCGTCATCAGGCCGGTCGCGATCATGCCGGTGATGAAGTACTGGGTGAACTTGACCCCGCCGCCGATCTCGCCGCTGAAGATCGACGCGAAGATCAGGATCATGATGATCGGGAAGCCCATCGTGAAGACGACGGACTCCCGGCTGCGCAGGAACTGGGTGATCTCCAGCCGCCCCTGCCGTAGCGCCAGGGCGCCCGGTCCGAGCCGCCGGACCGGGGCGGCGGCGACCGGGGCCGCCGGCTTCGTGGTGGTCGTCATGAGTGTCCGATCATCTTCAGGTAGGCGTCTTCCAGGGTCGGCCGGGTCACCGTCAGGCCCGGGACCTCGCCGCCGTAGCGCGCGGCCAGCTCCGCCACCAGGGCCGTCGGCGTCGCGCTCTCCGCGGTCTCCAGCGTCCCGTCCGGGGTACGCCAGGAGACCGTGGCCAGCGCCTCCTGCCGGTTGCCAAGCCGGTTCGGCGGGGCCACCTCGACCACCCGCCCCGCCGCGATCACGCCGACCCGGTCCGCGAGCGCCTCGGCCTCGTCCAGGTAGTGCGTGGTCAGCACGATGGTGGTGCCCGCGGCGGCCAGGTCCCGGATCAGCTCCCAGAACTCGCGCCGGGCCTCCGGGTCGAAGCCGGTGGTCGGCTCGTCGAGGAAGAGCAGCTCGGGGCGGCCGATGATGCCCAGCGCCACGTCGAGGCGGCGCTTCTGGCCGCCGGAGAGGGTGTGGGTCCGGGCCTTCGCCTTGCCGCCCAGCCCCACCCGCTCGATCACCTTGTCCGGGTCGTCGGCGTCGGGGTAGAAGCCGGAGAAGTGCCGGACCACCTCGGCGACGGTCAGCTCGTCGAACTCGCCGGTGCCCTGGAGCACGATGCCGACCCGGGAGCGCCAGTGCGGATCCGCGTGGGCTGGGTCGCGGCCCAGCACGGACACCTCGCCGGCGTCGCGCTGCCGGTAGCCCTCCAGGATCTCCACCGTGGTGGTCTTGCCCGCGCCGTTCGGGCCGAGCAGGGCGAACACCTCGCCGCGGTGGACGTCGAGGTCCACCCCCGCCACCGCGACGTTGTCGCCGTACGCCTTGCGCAGTCCCCGTACGGAGATCGCGAGCTCGTCATCCATGCCGTCAAGTGTGCGACCTGGCCGGCGGCCCGGGGAGTTCGGGGGTGTGGTGGTGGCGGCCATGTCGGGCGCTTCCCGCCCGGACGTCCGCGACATGGACCTGTGTGGTTTTCCACAACCCGTTTTACTGAACGGTAACTTAGACTCCGGCCATGGATGAGAAGGCTCTTCCGGGCCGGCTGCCGGAGCGCGACCGCCCCTGGGTGATGCGCACGTACGCCGGGCACTCCTCCGCCGCGGCCACCAACGCGCTCTTCCGGCGCAATCTGGCGAAGGGGCAGACCGGCCTGTCGGTCGCCTTCGATCTGCCCACCCAGACCGGGTACGACCCCGACCACGAGCTGGCCGCCGGCGAGGTCGGCCGGGTCGGCGTGCCGGTGGCGCACCTCGGCGACATGCGGGCCCTCTTCGACGGCATCCCGCTGGCCGGGATGAACACCTCGATGACGATCAACGCGCCGGCCATGTGGCTGCTCGGCCTCTACGGCACCGTCGCCGCCGAGCAGGGCGCCGAGCTGTCCCGCTGCGCCGGCACGACGCAGAACGACATCATCAAGGAGTACCTCTCCCGGGGGACGTACATCTTCCCGCCGGCGGCGTCGCTGCGGCTCACCGCCGACGTCATCGCGTACACGCTGCGCGAGATGCCGAAGTGGAACCCGGTCAACATCTGCTCGTACCACCTGCAGGAGGCCGGCGCGACGCCGGTGCAGGAGGTCGGCTTCGCGCTCGCCACCGCCGTCGCCGTGCTCGACGCGGTCCGCGACTCCGGCCAGGTGCCCGCCGAGCGGATGGGCGACGTGGTGCAGCGGATCTCCTTCTTCGTCAACGCCGGGGTGCGCTTCGTCGAGGAGATCGCCAAGATGCGCGCGTTCGGCGCGCTCTGGGACGAGATCACCCGCGACCGGTACGGCGTCACCGACCCGAAGCAGCGCCGCTTCCGCTACGGCGTCCAGGTCAACTCGCTCGGCCTCACCGAGGCCCAGCCGGAGAACAACATCCAGCGGATCGTGCTGGAGATGCTCGGCGTGACCTTCTCCCGCGACGCCCGCGCCCGCGCGGTGCAACTCCCCGCCTGGAACGAGGCGCTCGGCCTGCCCCGCCCCTGGGACCAGCAGTGGTCGCTGCGGATGCAGCAGGTCCTCGCGTACGAGTCGGACCTGCTCGAATACCCCGACCTGTTCGAGGGCTCGCACGTGATGACCGCGCTGGTCGACGGGATCGTCACCGGGGCGCGGGTCGAGCTGGAGAAGGTGCTGGAGATGGGCGGCGTGGTGGCCGCCGTGGAGACCGGCTACCTCAAGAGCGCCCTGGTCGCCTCGCTGGCCGACCGGCGCCGGCGGATGGAGTCCGGCGCCGACGTGGTGGTCGGCGTCAACCGGTTCACCGAGACCGAGCCGTCCCCGCTGACCGCCGCCGGCGCCGAGGCCGTCGAGCAGGTCGACCCCGCGGTCGAGGCGGCCGCCGTCGCCTCCGTACGCGAATGGCGGGCCGGTCGGGACGACGCGGCGGTCGACGCGGCACTCGCCCGGCTCCGCGCGGACGCCGCGACCACCACGAACCTGATGGCCGCGACCCTGGAGTGCGTGCGGGCCGGGGTGACCACCGGCGAGTGGGCCGGCGCGCTCAACCGGTTCACCGAGACCGCAGCCGTCCCCGCTGACCGCCGCCGGCGCCGAGGCCGTCGAGCAGGTCGACCCCGCGGTCGAGGCGGCCGCCGTCGCCTCCGTACGCGAATGGCGGGCCG
>NZ_JAEVHJ010000332.1:0-7043 GCF_016802855.1 Micromonospora sp. ATA51
GCCGTGCCGGCGGCCGTCACCACCAGGCCGCGTTGCCGCAGCTCCTGGTACGCCCGGGCGACGGTGGCCGGGCTCACCGCCAGCCCGGTGGCCAGGGCTCGGACGGCGGGCAGGGCGTCGCCCGGGGCGAGTGTCCCGCTGCGGATCCCACCCTCCACGCTGGCCGAAATGGCGGCCGACGTCGACCCCTCGATCTGATAATGTGCTGCCACAGTTCACAGATTGTACTAGAACAAAGGTGGGATGTCGCATGTACCCCCGCACCGAACGGACCACCGCCAGCCGCACCCGCGACCGGATGAGCTACGACCAGACCGCCGCGCACGCCGTCCTCGACGAGGCGTACCACTGCGCGCTGGGCTTCACCGTGGACGGTGAGCCGCGGGTGCTGCCCACCCTGCACGTCCGCGTCGACGACACCCTCTACCTGCACGGCTCCACCGGCAGCCGGCCGCTGCTCGCCGCCCGGGGCGACGCCGGGCTGCCGGTCTGCGTCGCGGTGACCCTGCTCGACGCGCTGGTCTACGCCCGTTCCCAGTTCAACCACAGCGCCAACTACCGCTCGGTGGTCGCCCACGGCACCGCCCGGCTGGTCACCGACGAGCGGGAGCGGACCGCCGTGCTGACCGCGCTGGTCGAGAAGGTCGCCGCCGGGCGCAGCGCGGACAGCCGGCCACCGAGCCGCCGGGAACTCGCCGAGACGGCCGTGCTGGCGCTGCCGCTGCGCGAGGTGTCGGTCCGGACCCGCACCGGCGGGGTCAACGACGACCCCGCGGACCTCGACCTGCCGTACTGGGCCGGGGTGCTGCCGCTGCGGCTGACCGCCGGGCTGCCGGAGCCGGCCCCCGGGGTGACCGCGCCGCTGCCGGCGTACCTGCGGCCGGCCCGCTCGGCCTGGCTGGAGCCGGTGGTGCTGCGCGGGGAACACGTCGTGCTGGAACCCCTCGACCTCGCCCACGCCGAGGAGCTGTTCGCCGCGCTCGACGACCCCGAGGTGTGGCGGTACGTCGGCAGCCCCCGACCGACGAGCGTGGCCGAGATGGCCGGCCACGTCCGGGCGGCGCTGGCCGACCACCAGCGTGGCGTCCGGGTGCCGTGGGTGCAGCGCTGCGCGGCCACCGGGGCGGTGGTCGGCACCACCTCCTACTACCACCCCGACGAGGACCTGCGGTCGGTGGAGATCGGCTACACCCAGCTGGGCCGGGCGTGGTGGCGCACCGGGATCAACACCGAGGCGAAGCTGCTGCTGCTCACCCGGGCCTTCGAGGAGCTGGACGCGATCCGGGTCACCTGGCAGACCAGCACGCTCAACGAGCGCTCCCAGCGGGCCATCGAGCGGCTCGGGGCCACCCGGGAGGGCACCCTGCGGGCCAACCGGCGCCGCGCCGACGGCACCTGGCGGAACTCGGCGCTCTATTCGATGCTGGCCGACGAGTGGCCGAACGCACAGGTCAGCCTGCGGGAAAGGCTTCGCCCGGCGGCATCGGTGGCGTGATGATGGCGGGCGTGCTGGGCATCACCGACATCTGGACGTACCTGCTGGGGACCGTGGCGATCATCCTGCTCCCCGGGCCGAACTCGCTCTTCGTGCTCTCCACCGCCGCCCGGCGCGGGGTGGGGGCCGGCTACCGGGCCGCGGGCGGGGTGTTCGTCGGCGACTCGGTGCTGATGATCCTCTCCGCCGCCGGGGTGGCGTCGCTGCTCAAGGCGTACCCGCCGCTCTTCCTGGTGATCAAGTACGCCGGCGCGGCGTACCTCGGGTATGTGGGGTTGACGATGCTTCGCGGCGCCTGGCGGCGCTGGCGCGACCGCAACGACCCGACCGCGCCGCGGCTGATCGACGCGGCGGAGCCGGCGGCGCTGCGCAGCCCGTCCCGCAAGGCCCTGGTGATCAGCCTGCTCAACCCGAAGGCGATCCTCTTCTTCATCTCGTTCTTCATCCAGTTCGTCGACCCCGGGTACGCCTGGCCGGCGCTGTCGTTCCTGCTGCTCGGCCTGATCGCCCAGGTGACCAGCGCGCTCTACCTGACCGCGCTGATCTTCGCCGGGACCTTCCTCGCCGCCCAGTTCCACCGCCGCCGCCGGCTCGCCGTCGGGGGCACCACCGCGGTCGCCGCCCTCTTCCTCGGCTTCAGCATCAAGCTCGCCACCGCCTCGGTCTGACCGCGCGGCGGTCAGGTGCCGTCACCGCCGCCACCACCGATGCCGCCACCGCCGGCCGTGCCGCCCAGCCCGTACCCAGGCGCGACCGGCTCGTCGGGGTGGCGGCTGACGTGGGCGGACTCCCGGATCGCGCCGGACCAGTCGGCGTGCGCGGCGGCGGCCGCGTGCCGGTTGATGGCGTGCCGCAACCAGCCGTCCACGGTGGCCACCCAGTCCCGCCGGTCCTGGCCCGCGTGCCAGACCCGGAACCGGCTGATGCTCTGGTGGGTGACCCCGGCCAGGGAGAGCCGGCGGTCCAGCCAGAGCAGCACCTCCAGCCCCGCCGCGTTGGTCACGAAGATCAGTTCCAGCTCGGTGATCGGGCCGGCGTAGAGCGGCGCCACCCAGTAGCCCAACCGCTCGTGCAGGGGCAGGGTCTGCTCCACCCCGGGCAGCCGGCCCTGCTGCAGCCCCGCCTGCCGCAGCACGAAGCCGAGGGTCTCCAGCGCGGCGAGGATGTGCTGCTGGGTGGGGAGCGGGTGGACGAAGACCGGCACCATCGCGCCCTGGTCCAGGTCCGGATCCACCGACACCTCGGTACGCAGGCCGGTGCGCAGGCCCATCAGCGGCACCCCGCCGAAGATCGTCGGCGGGGTCTCCCAGGGCAGCGGCAGCGCGAAGTCGACCGCCCGGCGGCGTCCCGCGGGCACCACGAACCGGCCGGCGATCGGCACCTGGTGATACTGCACGAGGCGGCGCGGCGAGCCCGGATCCTCCGGCTCGGCCTGGGCGACCAGGCCGAGCCGGACGTGCCGGACCGGTACATCCTCGCCGCCCGCGGCGAGCGTCACCCGCCCCGGCAGGCGCAGCCCCGGACGGGTGCTCGGGTTGGTCAGGGTGGTGGTCACCGACAGTCCGGTCCAGCCGGACTGCGCGGACACCCCGGTCAGCCGCACCGCGCTCCCCCCGTCGCCGCCTGGCACGGCTTTTCCCCGTGGGCGGCCGGTCAATCAGCGCATGCGCCGGCCCCTCGGCACCGGGTCGGTCTCGTCGTCGAACTCGCCGATGACCTCCTCGAGCAGGTCCTCCAGGGCGACGAAGCCGATCGGCCGGGTCGGGCCGCCGCCGTTGCTGACCAGGGCCAGCTGGGCCTGCCGGCCCCGCATCGCCGCCACCGCCTCGCTGACCGAGGCCCCCCCGCGCAGGGTGAAGGCCGGGGTCATCAGCTCACCGGCGGTCGCCGTCCGGCCGGTGGTGACCGCCCGGACCGCCTCCCGGACGTGCACCAGGCCGCAGACCTCGCCGCCGGCGTCGAGCACCGCCAGCCGGGACCGGCCGCTGTCCCGGGAGACGTGCTCGATCCGCTCGGCGCTGTCGTCCCGGCGGACCGTGACGATCCGGTCGAACGGCTCCATCACCTGCGCCACCGTGGTGCCCTGGAGCTCCAGCATGCTGGTCAGCATCCGGTGCTGCTCCGCGCCGAGCAGCCCGTGCTCGCGGGACTGCTCCAGTAGGATGCGCAGCTCGTCCGGACCGTGCACCATGGCGAGCTGGTCCTGCTGCCGCACGCCGACCAGTCGCAGCACCAGGTTGGCCAGCGCGTTCAGCGCAGAGAGCACCGGGCGGGCGACCCGGGCGAAGGCCCGGAACGGCAGCGCCAGCAGCGTCGCCGAGCGCTCCGCGTCGGTGATCGCCCACGACTTCGGGGCCATCTCGCCGACCACCAGGTGCAGGAACGTCACCAGGCCGAGGGCGAAGAGCAGTGCCACCAGGTGGCTCACCGCGTCCGGCAGGCCCACCGCGTGCAGCAGCGGGCTGAGCAGGTGCTCGATCGCCGGCTCGGCCAGGGCGCCCAGGCCCAGGGTGCAGAGCGTGATGCCGAGCTGTGCGCCGGCCAGCATCAGCGACAGCTCGCGGACGCCGTCCAGCGCCGCGCGGGCCGCCCGCCCGCCACCGGCGGCCTCGTGCTCGAGCCGGTACCGCTTGGCGGCCACCAGGGCGAACTCGGCGGCGACGAAGAAGGCGTTCAGCGCCAGCAGCACCACGGAGAAGAAGAGCGCGAACCCGGGGCTCATGCCGCCTGCTCCCCACGTTCGACCCCGGCCATCCGGAGCCGGACGGAGTCGGCGACGTGCCGGTCCACGGCCAGCACCTCGACCAGGGCCCGCTCGGCGTCCGGCTCCTCGCCGTCGACGGCGAGGCTGATCTCCAGCCGGTCGCCCACCTCGGGCACCCGGCCCAGCTCCCGCATGACCAGCCCGGAGAGGGTGTCGTACTCGGGGGCCTCGGGCAGCGCGATGCCGGTGCTGTCGGCGACCTCGTCGATCCGCCAGCGGGCCGGCACCACCCAGGAGCCGTCGTCCTGCCGCGCCGGGGCCCGCTCCGGCGGGTCGTCCTCGTCGCGGATCGGCCCGACCAGCTCCTCGGCGATGTCCTCCAGGGTGATCACGCCGGCGAAGCCGCCGTACTCGTCGACCACGCAGGCGAGCTGCCGGTGGCCGACCCGGAGCCGGTCCAGCACCGTCGGCAGCGGCAGGGTCTCCGGCACCAGCAGCGGCGGAACGGCCACCGCGGCGACCCGGGTGGTCCCCCGCTCGGCGGGCGGCACGCCGAGCACGTCGGCGATGCCGACCACACCCACCAGGTCGTCGACGCCCTCGGCGCCGCGGACCGGGAAGCGGGAGTGGCCGGTGTCGAGCAGTTCGACGACCCGGCTGACCGGCTCGTCGGCGCGTACGGTGTGCACGTCGACCCGGGGCACCATGGCCTCCCCGGCGGTCAGCTCGCGGAAGTCCAGGCCCCGGTCGAGCAGGTCGGACATCGCGGCGTCGAGACTGCCCTCCTCGCGGGACTCGGCGATGATCTGCTCCAGGTCCTCCGGGGTGGCGCCGCCGGGCAGTTCCTCGATCGGCTCGATGCCGAGCCGGCGCAGCAGCCGGACGGCGGACCGGTCGAAGAGGGTGATCACCGGGCCGGCCAGCTTCAGGTACATCAGGGTGGACCGGCTCAGCGCCCGCGCGAGGGGCTCGGCGCGGGCGATGGCCAGGTTCTTCGGCGCCAGCTCGCCGAGGACCATCTGCACCACGGTGGCGATGATCAGGGCCAGCACCACCGACAGCGGCAGGCTGACCGCGGTGGACACCCCGGCGAGGCCGAGCAGGTCGGCCAGCCCGGCGCCCAGGTACGGCTCGGCGACGTAACCGACCAGCAGGGCGGTCACGGTGATGCCGAGCTGAGCGCCGGAGAGCACGAACGACAGCCGGCCGGTCACCGCCAGGGCCCGGGCGGCGGCCTCGTCGCCGGAATCGGCGAGCTGCTTGAGCTTGCCGCGATCCACGGCGACGTAACCGAACTCCTGGGCCACGAAGTAACCGGTGGCGGCGGTGAGCACGATGATGAGTACGAGACCCACGACGATCAGCACGGGAGGTTCAGGGCTCCCGGGGTCGTCGGGGCGGGGAGATGCCGGGCATGACCCGGCTGGCTACTGCTGCCCTCCTGGGCAGAGGAGTCGATCATCTGCCCATTTTATCGGCGCTGCCTGGACGCCCGCTGAGGGTGGCACAGTTGTCCGGTTCCACCCGGTCAGCGCCCCGCCAGCTCGTCCGTGTCGAGCAGGGCTCGGTCGACCCGGCCCGACCGGTACGCGGCCCGGCCGACCATCTGGGCGGCGACCGGCACGGTGGCCAGTTGGAAGACCACGACCAGCGCCAGCATGCCCAGGTCCGAGGGCGTACGCAGCCGCAGCGCCACCCCGGCCAGCAGCAGCAGCACGCCGAGCACCTGCGGCTTCGTGGCCGCGTGCATCCGGTCCAGCACGTCGGGGAAGCGCAGCACGCCGATCCCGGCGGCCAGGCTGAGCAGGGCCCCGGCGGTCAGGCAGGCCGCGCCGAGCCAGTCGGCGAGCACCCCCATCACGCCTCCTCGCGGACGGCGAACCGGACCATGGCCACCGAGCCGACGAAGCCGAGCAGGGAGAGCACCACCAGCACGGGCAGCGTGGTGGCGTGCCGGTTGACCGCCGCCTCGGCGCCGACCGCGCCGAGCATGGTGGAGAGCAGCAGGTCGGCGGCGACGACCCGGTCCAGCAGGGACGGCCCCCGGTAGATGCGGGCCAGGGCGAGCAGGGCGGTGACCGAGAACAGCACGGTCAGCACGACGGCGAGGAGCGTGGTCACGGGTTCTTCCTCCGGTCGACGGGTTCGGTGCGCAGCTGGCGTACCTCGGCGGGCGAGCCGATCGCGCGGACGAGGCGCCGCTCGACGGCGAGGATCCGGTCGCGGCTCGCGGTCAGGTCCCGCGGGCCGCGGACGTCGAGCACGTGCGCGTAGAGGACACCCTGGTCCCGGTCCACCTCGACGATGAGGGTGCCCGGGACCAGGGAGATCACCTCGGCGGTGAGCGCCAGGTTGAGGTCGGTGCGGACCCGCAGCGGCACCGCGATGATCGCGCCGCGCGGCCGGTAGCCGGGGCGGACGGCGATCGCGGCGACGCGGACGCTGGCGCTCACCAACTCACCGGCGAAGGTGACCGCCAGCACGAGCAGCGCCCGGGGGCGGAGCCGGCCGCCGAAGGTGACCGGGGGCAGCGGGAAGAAGATCAGCACGGCGGCGCCGACGACCAGCCCGCCGAGCAGGTTGCCCCAGGTCACGTCCCCCCAGAGCAGCAGCCAGGTCAGCACCAGCCAGCCGAGGGCGAGGGCCTGGTCCCGCCACCGGCCGCCGCGCCGGAATGCCGCCGGTCGGGCGCCGTCGTGACCCGGCGGCGGACCGGACGGGCCGGCGCCGCGGGCCGGCGGCGGACTCTTGAAGCTGGCCTGTCAGAGCGGCAGCTGTACCGGCTGCGCGATCACGGGCTCATCGAGCCTGTCGGACGGGGGCTCTACCGGCGACATGACGCGC
>NZ_JAEVHJ010000333.1:0-7034 GCF_016802855.1 Micromonospora sp. ATA51
CCCGGAAACCCATCGTGTCCCGGCTCCGCCGGGACGCTGCCGCACACGTGGCCAAGGTCCGAGTTTCGTCTCAGCGGTGTACGTCGAGGACCTGTGCGTCACCGGTCTCGCCCGGACGCGGCTGGCGAAGTCGGTGCACGACGCCGGCTGGGCATCGTTCACCGCGATGTTGGAGTACAAGGCCGCACGGTATGGACGCGCCTTCCGCCGCATCGGCCGGTTCGTCCCCACATCGCAGACATGCTCCACGTGCGGGCGGCTCGACGGACCCAAACCGCTGTCCGTCCGGTCGTGGACCTGCCCATGCGGGGCGGTCCACGACCGGGACGTCAACGCGGCGATCAACATCCTCGCGGCGGGACGCGCCGAGAGCCTAAACGCCTGTGGAGCGCAGGTAAGACCGGCACCCGTGCCGGCACCGCGCCGAGAAGCAGGAATCCACCCGCACACCGCGTGTTCCACACGCAGCGTGGAGGGAATCTCCGCCCTTTAGGGCGGAGAGAACGTCAAAGTGGCCGCTCCGATTTCTGAACGAGGAGTAGCCGCGGCCGCTCGCGCGCGGCCCGGGGCCGTCCCCGGCACGGCCGTCCGGCCGGCCAGACCCTGGCCGACCTGCCGCATGCCGTCGCCGAGCGGGGTGGGAGCGTCGGCGGTGTTGTCGTCGCGGCGCGCCGACAAGTGGCTGCGGCAGGGCCGATGGGCCCTACCCCCCGTCGATCGCGGCGAGTAGTGTCTTGCCTCCAACGCGTGCCGAACCCCTCCGGAGGCGTACACCACGATGGGTGGCTCCCCCCTGCGCATCCTCGTCGTCGGCGCGGGCATCGCCGGCCTGGCCGTGGCCCGGGCGCTGCGGCTCGCGGGGTTCCGGCCCGACGTCACCGAGAAACTGCCCCCCACCGAGCTGGTCGACACCGGCCTCTACCTGCCCGGCAACGCCGCGCGGGCGCTGCGCCGGCTCGACCTCGACGGACCGGTCCGCCCACTCGGCCAGGTGATCCACCGCCAGCGCTTCCTGGACGCGGCCGGCGCGCCGCTCTGCGAGGTCGACCTCGACGCCCTCTGGGCCGGGGTCGGGGAGTGCCGGGCACTGCCCCGCGCCGAACTGCACCGGGTGCTGCTCACCGGCGCCGGCGGCGCCGTCCGGCACGGCGCCGAGATCAGCACCGTCGAACCGCTGCCCGGCGGGGTCGCGTCGGCTTCACCGACGGCACCTGCGGGGAGTACGACCTGGTGATCGGCGCCGACGGGCCGCGCTCGGCGGTCCGCACCCTCGCCGCCCTCGGCGGCCCGCCCCGGCCCGCCGGGCAGGTGGTCTACCGCAGCGTGGTGCGCGGCGGGCCACGGATCACCGACTGGACGGCCCTGCTCGGCCAGCGGTCCGGCTTCCTGCTGGTGCCGATCGGCGCCGGGCGGCTGTACTGCTACGCCGACGAGGCCGGCACCGTCCCGCCGGCCGACCCGCCGGCCCGGCTGCGGGAACTCTTCGCCGGCTACGGCGGCCCGGTGCCCGAGGTGCTGTCCGCCCTCGAACAGGTGCACGTCGCGTCACCGAGGAGGTGGAACTGGGTCGCTGGTTCCACGGCCGGGTGCTGCTCATCGGTGACGCCGCCCACGCCACCGCGCCGACCCTCTCCCAGGGCGCCGCCATGGCCCTCGAGGACGCCGTCGTGCTCGCCGAGTCGCTGAAGGCGGCCGGCAGCGTCGAAGCCGCGCTGCTGGCGTACGAGAGCCGGCGGCGGCCGCGTACCCGATGGGTGCGGGACCGGACCCGGGACCGCAACCGGACCCGCGACGTTCCGCCGGCGCTGCGCGACCCGCTGCTGCGCGGGCGCGGCGGACGGATCTTCCAGGAGCACTACCGGTTGCTGGTCGACCCGCTCTGAGCGTCGGCGCGGCGGCGGGTGATCGTAGCCCGCCACCCCACGCGGCGAGGCCACCTGCCGGGGACTATCCTCCTTGCGGATGACGGCTCGCAGACACAGCGCGCGCCGAGCGGGACAACCGAGAACCGGAGGCCACTCGTGACCACCGTCGCACCCAAGCCGGTCGTGACCCGGCCCTGGCCGGTCCGAGAGCCGGTCAAGGGGTCGGCAATCGCGCGGCTGCTGCGCACCACGGACGCGAAGCAGATCGGGATCATGTACATGGTCACCGCGTTCGCGTTCTTCATGATCGGTGGCCTGATGGCCCTGATCATGCGCGCCGAGCTGGCGCGGCCGGGCCTGCAGTTCCTGTCGCCCGAGCAGTACAACCAGCTCTTCACCATGCACGGCACGATCATGCTGCTGTTCTTCGCGACGCCGATCGTGTTCGCCTTCGCGAACTACGTGGTGCCGCTGCAGATCGGCGCGCCGGACGTGTCGTTCCCCCGGCTGAACGCCTTCGCCTACTGGCTCTACCTGTTCGGCGGGACGATGGCCGTGGCGGGCTTCATCAGCCCCGGTGGCGCGGCCGACTTCGGCTGGACGGCGTACACCCCGCTGAGCAGCGTCGAGCACTCGCCCGGCGTCGGCGCGAACATGTGGGTGGTCGGCCTGGCCATCTCCGGTCTGGGCACCATCCTCGGCGCGGTCAACCTGATCACCACGATCCTGACCCTGCGCGCCCCCGGCATGACCATGTTCCGGATGCCGATCTTCACCTGGAACATGCTGGTCACCAGCCTGCTGGCGATCCTGGTCTTCCCGCTGCTCGCCGCCGCGCTCTTCGCGCTCGCCGCGGACCGCCTGGTCGGCGCCCACGTGTACGACCCCGCCACCGGCGGCCCGATGCTGTGGCAGCACCTGTTCTGGTTCTTCGGGCACCCCGAGGTCTACATCGTGGCGCTGCCGTTCTTCGGCATCATCACCGAGATCATCCCGGTCTTCTCCCGGAAGCCGATCTTCGGCTACAAGGGTCTGGTCGCCGCCACCATCTCGATCGCCGCCCTGTCGATGAGCGTCTGGGCGCACCACATGTTCGCCACCGGCCAGGTGCTGCTGCCGTTCTTCAGCTTCCTGAGCTACCTGATCGCCGTGCCGACCGGCATGAAGTTCTTCAACTGGATCGGCACCATGTGGCGGGGCCAGATCACCTTCGAGACGCCGATGCTCTGGGCGGTCGGCTTCCTGGTGACCTTCCTCTTCGGTGGACTGACCGGTGTGCTGCTCGCCAGCCCGCCACTCGACTTCCACCTGCACGACTCGTACTTCGTGGTGGCGCACTTCCACTACGTGCTCTTCGGCACCATCGTGTTCGCGGTCTTCGCCGGCATCTACTTCTGGTTCCCGAAGATGTTCGGCCGGATGCTCGACGAGCGGCTCGGCAAGGTGCACTTCTGGCTGACCATGATCGGCTTCCACACCACGTTCCTGATTCAGCACTGGCTCGGCGCCGAGGGCATGCCGCGTCGGTACGCCGACTACCTGCCCGGCGACGGCTTCACCACGCTGAACACGATCTCCACGATCGGCGCGTTCATCACCGGTATCTCGACCCTGCCGTTCATCTGGAACTGCTGGAAGTCGTACAAGACCGGCCCGGTGGTCGAGGTCGACGATCCGTGGGGCCACGGCAACTCGCTCGAGTGGGCCACCAGCTCGCCGCCGCCGCTGCGCAACTTCGACCGGATGCCGCGGATCCGCTCCGAGCGCCCCGCGTTCGACGCCAAGTTCCCGGAGCTGGCCGCCGGCCAGAGCATCGCCGGCCCGCCGGAGGGTGGCGCCAAGCCGCTGACCAGCGAGTCCAACGGTGGCGCCAGCTACCAGGAGGACACCGCCGGCAACCTCGACCAGCGCTGACCCGCTGAACACCGCGCCTCGGGCGCCGTACCCCTGATCAGGGGTACGGCCCGTCGCCGTTTCCGCGCCGGGTCCCGGAGTCTCGGTCCCGGCTCCCGGCTCGCCGGTCAACCCGGCTCCCGACCTAGGTTGAGGGCGGCTCGGCGGTCGCTCCCGGCGTGGGCTCCGCGGGTCGCAGCGGTCGTCGCCCCAGCTCCGGGTGCACCCAGTGGCGGCGTCGACCAGCCATGGTGGCCGCGCGCGGTGCAGCGGGTGTTTAAGGCGACCGGTGGGCGGGTGCGGCGGATGTCCCGACGACCGGTGGGAGCTCTACGGGAGCGACCACACACCGTAGCGCCCGCGGATGCGGCAACGTTCACGAGCGATATGACTGCCAGGCATATTTATGACTCTCAGGCATATCGCTTCTCGGGCAGCCCGGCGCCGAATGGGCGGGCTGGAGCGGGACGGCCTGAGTGGACATCACGGCGTGACCGCCGGGCCGGGCAGGTCAGCCCGGGCGCCTTGCGGCGCAGGCCGAGAGCGAGGGCCTCCTCGCGGGCCTTCCAGGTGGCGGCGTCCTTCTCGGCGGCGCGTTCGGCGTCGGCGAGGGTCCGGACGGTGGCCTGGGCCCGCTCCTGGGCGGCCACCGCCTCGGCGTGCCGGGCGTCGAGGTCGGCGTTGTCCCGGTCCGCCTCGGTGGACACCTCCTCGACGGCGTCCAGCTCCGCCTGGGCCTTCTCGGCGCGGGCCATCGCGTCGGCGTGGGCGGCGGCGAGCCGTTCGATCTCCTCGCCGGCGCTGGTGGTCCGGGCCCGGGCCGAGTTCACCTGACCGGTGAGCCGGGCCAGCCCCTCCCGCCGGTCGGCGATGGCCTTGGCGGCGGAGACCAGCTCCCGCTCGGCAGCGGCGAGCTGCCGTTCCAGCTCCTGCCGGTGCTCGACGGCCTCGGCCAACCGGATCTGGTCCTCGGTCAGCGCCGCGCGCAGCTCCTCCTCCTGCTCGCGGACCCGCTGCGACTCGGCCTCCAGCTGGTCCGGGTCGCGGCCCGGGCGCTCGTCGTCGCCGACGGCGCTGAGGTGGCGCAGCCGCTCGCGGGCGAGCTGCTCGATCGAACGGAACCGCTCGGAGAGGGCGGAAAGCTTGTACCAGGTGTCCTGGGCGGCGGCGAGCAGCGGCGCGTCCTCGGCGAGGGCGCCCTCCAGCTCGCCGAGCCGGGCCTGCACCTCGGTGTGCTCCGCCTCGATCTGCTCCCGCCGCTCGCGCAGCGCCGTCTCGTCGGCGATCTCCTTGTCCAGCGTGGTGCGCAGGGTGGCGAGGTCGTCGGCGAGCAGCCGCAGCCGGGCGTCACGCAGGTTGGCCTGGATGGCGGCGGCGCGGCGGGCCACCTCGGCCTGCCGGCCCAGCGGCTTGAGCTGGCGGCGCAGCTCGGCGGTGAGGTCGGTGAGCCGGTTGAGGTTGGTCTGCATCGCGTCGAGCTTCCGCAGCGCCTTCTCCTTGCGCTTGCGGTGCTTGAGGACGCCGGCCGCCTCCTCGATGAACGCCCGCCGGTCCTCCGGCTTGGCGTGCAGCATGCCGTCCAGCCGCCCCTGGCCGACGATGATGTGCATCTCCCGGCCGATGCCGGAGTCCGACAGCAGCTCCTGGATGTCCAGCAGGCGGCAGGAGTCGCCGTTGATCTCGTACTCGCTCTCGCCGGAGCGGAACATCCGGCGGGTGATGGAGACCTCGGTGTACTCGATCGGCAGCGCGCCGTCGGTGTTGTCGATGGTGAGGGTGACCTCGGCCCGGCCCAGCGGCGCCCGCCCGGCGGTGCCGGCGAAGATGACGTCCTCCATCTTGCCGCCGCGCAGCGCCTTGGCGCCCTGCTCGCCGAGCACCCAGGCGATGGCGTCGACGACGTTGGACTTGCCGGAGCCGTTCGGGCCCACCACGCAGGTGATCCCGGGCTCCAGCTTCAGCGTCGTCGCGGAGGCGAAGGACTTGAAGCCCTTCACCGTCAGGCTCTTGAGATGCACCTTCTCGATCCTCGTCCGGTGGCCGCCGTACCGTCGCCGGCTGCGCGGACCTGGTGAACCCGCAGACTAACCCGGGGGTCGGGGCACCGCCGCACGCGACCCACCCGCGCCGGTCGCGCGCCGATCCGCAGGAGTGTTCGCCGGTGGCGAGAATTACAAGATCGCTATTCGCGTTCCGCGCCCCCGGCGCGCATTTCCCCGAGCGATTCACAAGATCGGGAAAGCGGCGAGGAAATGGGCGCGGACAGAACTGCGCGCCGGCACTTGAGTGTCGGCGCGCGTTTTCGTGTGGTGCGATTCAGTTTTCCGACAACCGGAGATCAGGTCAGCGCCGGCTCGGCCAGCCGGAGGAGGTCGTCAGCCTCCGCCGCGGCCGCCGCAAGCCGATCGTTCTCGGCGCGCAGACGCGTGATCTCGAACTCCAGTGCCTGAACCCTGGCACGCAGTCGGGTGACCTCGTCGAGCAGACGCCGGTCGGGCGCTGCACCTACGTGGCCGTAGAGGGCCTTCGCCATGCTGACTCCTTGATATGCGCTGCCGGAAAGGCCGGCCAACGCGCGCCCCTGGTGTTCGCGGCTGTCATCCCACCGATAAGTGGGCATGACCGGGCGCGACTGGCGACACCTACATATTGAGCCGAAAACCCCTCCTTCGTCAAGTTCCCGCAGGCCGTAGATCATCTCCACGTCGACCTGTCCACTTGTCGGGGGGCTGCCACAAGGCGCGGACACGCTCTGTCCGGACGACTTAACTGTACGCCCGGGATTGCGCGAACGCCTCCACCCGTCTGTCCGCTTCCCCTTAACTCTTTCTTAGCCACGTTGCCGCAGCTCGTGGCCCACCCGTACGGTCAGCCCGGCCCGCAACCGACCCCGTGGAGGCGACAGGCGTGTACCGCTGGACCGACCCGACCGACCCGGACGACGCTCACCGGCGTCCCGAGCCGCCGACCGACCACCCCCCGGCGTGGCTCACCGACCGGCCGGAGCCGCGGTCGTCGTACCTCTTCGGTGACGAGCCGGCGGAGCCCGGGCACGCCTGGCGGGAGCGCCCCACCGAGCGGTGGCAGCCCGACCGGACCGGTGAACTCCCCTTCCCGGTGGCACCGTTCGAGCAGCCTGACGCCTACCGCGCCGACCGCACGGGCGAGTTGCCCCGGGTCGCCCCGTTCGAGGAGGCCGGCCGTCACCCCGGCGGCTACCCCGGGCCCGACGGGGCGACCCCGGCCGACCTGACCGCGTTCCGGGCCGCCCCGGAT
>NZ_JAEVHJ010000334.1:0-7016 GCF_016802855.1 Micromonospora sp. ATA51
CCCCGACGCCGCCGCGGTCCACGATCGAGGGGAACCCTAACGGACGCGCGCCGACCCGGCACGGCGCGCGACGCACCGAGGGTTGGTCGACTGTTCACCCGCCCGCCGCCGGCCACGCCGGCGTCGTTGGTCCTGTCCGGCTTGCCTGCTCAGGGAACCATCGTGAACAGGAAAGGCGACGACGTGACCTCCTCCCCCATTTCCCGCCGGGCCGTACTGCGCGGCGGCGCGGCCGGCGGCCTCGGCATCGTGGTGGCCGGCAACCTCGAAGCGATCGCGGGACCGGTGGCGGCCCGGGCCGCCACCCGTCCGGCGGTCGGCTACGGCGACCTCGTCCCCGACCCGGCGGGCCTGCTGGCCCTGCCGCCCGGCTTCTCGTACACCATCGTGGCCCAGGCCGGCGCGACCCTGCTGGAATCCGGCCAGCCGACCCCCAGCGACGCCGACGGCACCGGCTGCTTCCTCGGCCGGGAGGGCTCGGTGCTGGTCAACAACCACGAGATCGGCGGCGGCGAGCCGTACCCGGTGCCGGCGCTGGCCGGGCTGACCTACGACCCGGGCGCCCAGGGCGGCACCACCACCATCGAGGTGGACGGGCAGGGCCGGCGGCTGCGTGAGTACGTCAGCGTGGCCGGCACGCACAACAACTGCGCCGGCGGCATCACCCCGTGGGGCACCTGGCTGACCTGCGAGGAGACCGAGCAGCGCAAGGGCGGGAAGTTCCTCTACGACCACGGGTACGTCTTCGAGGTCGACCCGCACGACCGGGCCGCCAACCAGAACCCGGTGGCGCTGAAGTTCCTCGGCCGCTACTCGCACGAGGCGGTGGCGGTCGACCCGTACACCCATGCGATCTTCCTGACCGAGGACGCCGGCGGGCCGAACGGCCTCTACTTCCGGTGGACGCCGCCGGACGGCTTCCGGGGCGGCAAGGGCGCGCTGCGCGTGCTGGCGCAGCGTCCCGACGGCGACACCGCGGGCAGCCTCCAGGCGATGAGCTGCTACCTCGGCAGCAACCACGTCGCCGACCTGTCGGAGGCCACCACCCCGGGCACCCGGTACAAGGTGGAGTGGGTGGACGTGCCGGACCGGGACGCGAAGACCGTCTCGGTGCGCAAGCAGTTCACCGACGAGCAGGTGACCCGCAGCCGCAAGCTGGAGGGCGCCTGGTGGGCCGACGGCGGGGCGTACTTCGTGGCGAGCTTCGCCCGGCACTCCGACGGCAGCATCAACGAGCACGACGGGCAGGTCTGGTTCTACGACCCGCGGACCGAGACGGTCACCCTGAAGACCATCTTCGGGGTGAACCAGGACCCGGACGCCGACGCCGGTAACTTCGACGGGCCGGACAACATCACCGTCTCCCCGTACGGCGGGGTGATCCTGGCCGAGGACGGCGAGGGGGTGTCCCACCTGGTCGGGGTGACCGCGCAGGGCAAGGCGTACCCGCTGGCCCGCAACGAGTTGAACGACAGCGAGTTCACCGGGCCGACGTTCAGCGCGGACGGGAAGATCCTCTTCGCCAACATCCAGTCCCCCGGCTACGTCTTCGCCATCACCGGGCCGTGGGGCCGGCCGAGCAACGCGGACGTCGCCGACGCCTGACCGCGTCGCGCCACGGCCGGCGGTCCTCACGAGGGGCCGCCGGCGTCCGGCGTTCAGCCGGGCCGGCAGCCCGGGTCCGGCCCGCCGTCGGCGGCGCCGCAGTGGAACACCTCCACCGGCTCGGCGTCGACGTCCGGCACCCGCGCCACGGTGAGCAGCGCGATCCGCTTGGCCACCGGCTCGCCGGAGTCCGGGCCGTACCGGATCACCCCGCCGACGCCCGAGTAGCCGCCCGCGGCGTTCTGGCGCAGCACCTCCGCGTGCACCCCGACCGGGTTGACCGAGCGGGGCTCCCACCGACGGCCCGTGTCGGCGTGCCGGAGCCGGGCGGCGAGGCTCTCCAGTGCCCGCACCATCATCATCGACGCGTCGTACGCGAGGCTGACCCGCTCCCCCACCGCGGTCCCGCCGCCCTCCCGGCAGCGCGGCGGGTCGAGCAGGTCGTCGGCGCGGACCCAGGTGAGGAAGCTGCCCCGGGCGTCGTCACGCCGGGCCTGCGCGGCCCGCAGCGCGGCGCAGGTGGCCAGCGCGGCCTTCGACACGTACGTCACCGGCAGGTTGCCCGGTGCGCTCGCCCGCAGCCCCGGGTTCGCCATGTACCGGTTGACCGAGTCGTCGGCGAGCAGGTGGCGCGGCGGATCGCTGCCGCGCTCCTTGAGCGCGCGCAGGAACCCGTCGAACTCCGACCAGCGGCCGGCGAAGAGCAGCACGCCGGGGTAGCCGCACTCGACGGTCAGCCGCCGCCCGGTACGCCACTCGTCGAGCCGGGTCAGCCGGCCGCCGAACCGCTCCCGCAGCCCGTCGACCAGGGTGGACACGTAGAGGTCCTCGGCCAGCGAGCTGTCCTCCCCGGTGGTGTAGTAGACGTGCGCCTCGCCCACCCGCAGCACCTGCCGGGCGTACGTCTCGATCAGCCGGGCCTGGTCCCGGTTGGGCGCGGAGATCTGCAGGTAGAGGCTGGAGTTCTCGTCCATCCGGTCGGCGGAGAGGTTGGGCGCGAGCACCGGCAGGCCCACCCGGTTGAGTTCGCGCAACGCGGCCGCCGTGGTGGTCCGGCTCTCCACCAGGCCGACCACGCCGAGCAGGGTCGGGTCGTCGCCAGCCAACTCCTCCAGCATGGTCACCGCCCGCCCGGCGTGGCGCATCTGCCGGCCCGCGTTGGCCACCACGATGTGCAGCAGGGCGGCGCCGTCGGCCCCGGCCGACTCCTTGAGCAGGGCGTACTGGGCGGTCGCCATGCCCTCCAGCTCCTCCCGCTCGGAGACGTACGACTCCTCGTCGGCGCGGGTCCGGTTGCCGGTGAGGGTGCCCAGGTAGACCAGCGTCAGGTACGGCCGCCGCCGGTCGCTGCGCCGCCAGACCTCCTCGGCGGCCCGGTTCTGCGCGAAGATCCGCCGCTGCACCGCCCGCAGGCGGTCCTGGCCCGGATCGCTGTTGAAGACCTGGGCCGCGCTGTCGCTGTAGCCGACGCACTCCCCGTCGACCACCTGCACCTTCACCCGGCCGCTCAACGTCGGGTGGCAGTCCGGGGCCCAGCGGCCGTTCGCCCACGCGCCCAGGCCGAGCAGCAGGGTCACCGCCACCGCCGCCGGCAGGAACCGCCGCGACCACCAGGGCGGGTCCGGCGCCACCAGCGCCGGCGGGACGCCGGGCTGCGGCAGCAGGTCGCCGCCGCCGAGCCGCAGCACGACCAGCCACGGCCGCGGCCGGCGCAGCGCCGCGTCTCCGGGAGGGCCTCGGTCCACTCCTCGTAGGCCTGCTCGGCCTCCCGCAGCGGACGGGCCGCGGGCAGCTCCGGCGGCGGGTCGGCGGCCACCGCCACGACGAGCAGCGGATCGTTGCGGCCGGTCTCGTTGCGCACGTCGTTGAGCAGCCGGACCAGGGTGTGCCCGACGCCGCCGACGGTCACCCGGTCGAGCAGCAGCACCGGGTACGCGGTGCGACGCCAGTCCCCGGGCCGCCAGAACCGCCGGCGGTACGCCTGCCGCAGGTCCTCCAGGAAGGCGTGCAGCAGCAGCTTCTCCACCTGGGCCGGCTGCTCGCCGTCGCGCCAGCCGGCGGTGAGCCGCTCGGCGAAACCGAGGAAGGTCACCGACTGCCGCGGGCGAGGTACTGCTGCCGCATGAACCAGCGGTACTGCCGTCCGACCACCGGCACCCGTCCGGACACGGCGATCCGGAACACCGCGCTCGGCACCGCCCGGCGCAGCAGCCAGAGCAGCACCTGCAGCGCGGTGCCGAGCCCCGACTCGCCGCCGACCTGGGGCTCCTCGGTGGAGCGTCGGCCCCGCCAGTCGCGCAGCCGGCGGACCAGCGCGGCCCGTCCGCTGTCGCCGGGATCGGCGCCCACGGCGAGGGTCTGGTGCATCAGCCAGTCGGCCAGCGGGTAGTGCCGGAAGCGCAGCCGGGCCGCCCCGAAGGCCTCCAGGCAGAGCTGCCGGTGCAGCTCGCGCAGCACCGCCGCGACGTCGTCGGTCTCCGGCCGGGCCGCCAGGTCGAGCACGACGTGCCGGCACCCGGCGCCCGGTGCCCTGACCGACGAACCGGCGCAGCACGGCCGCCGCGTCGCCCGCGCCGGCCGGGCGGACCAGCCAGAGCAGTGGCAGTCGCCGGTCGCCGCGACGCGGCCGCCGGAGCAGCCAGGCCAGCAGGGAGAGCAGCTCCGCGCCGCCTCCCGGGAGCTTGTCACGGTTGGACCGGGGCCGGGGCCGGGTGGTGGGTTCCCGCATGTCACCTCCGCCACGCTGGGTGGATCCAGGACTGTCCATTGTCGCCGATGGCCGCAACACGCCGGCGGCCGGCGGCCCGTGGGTGGACCACCGGCCGCCGGGCCGGGCGAGGTCAGCCGACCGCGGCGGTCAGCGCCGGCAGGTAGCCGTAGCGGTAGCCGTCGACGTCCGGGTGGTACGCCTCGATGACCCCGCTGACGTCGTGGATCCACGGGTCGGCGGCGCAGACGCCGTGGCCGGCGAAGTACGGCCGGGTGTCGACGAAGGTGGCACCGGCCGCGCCGGCCCGACCGGCGATGACCGAGGCGAGCAGGTCGGCGGCCTCGTTGAGGATGGTCCGCTTGTACGTGCTCATCGCCAGCAGGCCGCAGTAGTTCGTCTCGAACAGCCGCGGGTAGCCGAGCACCACGAGCCGGGCGTTCGGGGCCCGGTTCCGGATCGCGGCGTACGTGGCGTCGAGCCGGCCGGGCAGGGTGGCCGTGGCGAAGCTCTTGGCCTCGTTCACCGCGTTGGTGCAGGTGGACGTGCTGCCGAAGCGGCAACTGGTGATGACGTCGGCGAAGCCGGCGTCGTTGCCGCCGATGGTGATGGTGACCAGGGTGGTGCTGCTGCTCAGCGAGCCGACCTGGCTGTTGATCACGTCGGCGGTGACGGCGCCGCCGCAGGCCGGGAAGCGGAAGCTGCTGACCGCGTGGGCGGCGGCCCAGAGCGGGGCGTACGACTTCTGGCTGCGCAGGCAGGTGGAGAGGTCGTACGGGCCGGCGCCGACCCCGGAGGAGTAGGAGTCGCCGAGGGCGACGTAGTTGACGGTGGCCGCCTGGGCGACGCCGGGGACGACGACGGCGCCGAGGACGCCGGCGAGCAGGGCGGCCAGAGCGGTGCGGACGCGACGGGACATGACGGGACCTCCACGGAACAGGGGTGGTGGAGCCCTCGTGACCGCGCGCGTGGCCAGGGGTGGAGCGGTTGTTACTAGTGGGTAATGCTATCGAAACATTTCCATAAAATGAATGGCCGGGAACGCTCCACCGGGTCGGCGACGTTCACAACTGTCGATTAGGTTGGCCGGTGCGTACACCCCGATGGAGGGAGTCCACCTCGTGCGACGCGTTCTCACGGCGGCCATCGCCGCCCTGACCGTCACCACCGCCGGCACCGTCACCACCGGCGCCCCCGGCCAGGCTGCCCTACCGGGCCAGGGCCGGCCGGCGTCCGCCTCGGCCACCCCGAGGCCCGGCAGCGCCGGGCTGGGCGACAGCTACTTCCCCGACTACGGCAACGGCGGCTACGACGTCGGCCACTACGACGTGCGGCTGCGCTACGAGCCGGCCACCGACCGGCTCACCGGCACCACCACCATCCTGGCGAAGTCCACCCAGGCCCTCTCCCGGTTCAACCTGGACTTCCTGCTCGACGTGCAGTCGGTGCGGGTCAACGGCTGGCCGGCCACCTTCAATCGAGCGGGCGTCCACGAGCTGGTGGTGACCGCGCCCCGGCCGATCGCCAAGGACCAGCAGCTGACCATCGTGGTGAAGTACGCCGGCGTGCCGTCGGAGACGCTGGTCAACGGCTACACCGGCTGGACCCGCACCGCCGACGGCGCGCTCGCGGTCAACGAGCCGGAGTCGGCCTGGTGGTGGTTCCCCAGCAACGACCACCCGAAGGACAAGGCCACCTGGGACATCTCGGTGTCCGTGCCCACCGGCGTCGAGGTGGTCAGCAACGGCGTTCAGCCGCGCGATCCCCTCCCGGAGGCCGGCGACCGGACCCGGTGGAGCTGGCGCAGCACCAGGCCCGGCGCGACCTACCAGGCCTTCCTCGCCATCGGGCAGTACGACATCGTCACCGACACCGCGCCGAACGGGCAGCCGGTGATCAACGCGTACAGCACCACGCTGGGCGACCGGGAGCCGGCCGCGCGGGCCAGCATCGAGCGCACCGCGGAGATCGTCGACTGGGAGACCGTTCTCTTCGGGCCCTACCCGTTCGAGGCGCAGGGCGGCGTGGCCGGCCCGATCGATGGGATCGGGTTCGCCCTGGAGACACAGACCCGCCCGGTGTACGGGCCCGGCTTCTGGCGGCGCGGCGCGAACCCGTACGTGGTGGTGCACGAGAACGCCCACCAGTGGTTCGGCGACTCCGTCTCGGTGGCGGACTGGAGCGCCATCTGGCTGAACGAGGGCTTCGCCTCGTACGCCGAGTGGCTCTGGTCGGAGGAGCAGGGCGAGGGCACCGCGCAGGAGCTGTTCGACTTCACGTACGCCGACTACCCGGCCGACTCGGAGTTCTGGCGGGTGCTCCCCGGTGACCCGGGCGCCGACCGGGTCTTCGACGGCGCGGTCTACGACCGGGGCGCGATGGCCCTGCACCAGATCCGGCTGGCCGTCGGCGACAAGGCGTTCTTCCGCATCCTGCCGGCCTGGACGGCCCGGCACCGGTACGGCAACGGCACCATCGGGCAGTTCCGGGCGCTCGCCGAGCGGATCTCCGGCAAGGACCTGGCGGAGGTCTTCACCACCTGGCTCTTCACCGCCGGCCGCCCCGAGCTGACCACCGCCGCGGCGCGGTCGGCCGCCGCTCCGGCGCAGCCGAAGTCGTGGGCGAAGGTGCGGGCGGCGCACCAGCTCCTGGCGCAGCCGAAGTCGTGGGCGAAGGTGCGGGCGGCGCACCAGCTCCTGGCGCG
>NZ_JAEVHJ010000335.1:0-6977 GCF_016802855.1 Micromonospora sp. ATA51
CCGGCCGCCGCCGCCGAGGCCGCGGCGGCGGTGAAGGTGCTGGTCTTCCACGGGCCGACGGACAAGCAGGACGACCCGGTCGCCAAGGCCACCGCCACCATCCGGCAGCTGGGCGAGCAACACGGCTTCACCGTCGACGACTCCGCCGACCCGGCGGTGTTCACCTTCGGCAACCTGGCCCGGTACCGCGCGGTGGTATTCCTCTCCGCCAACGGGGTGACGCTCGACGACGCCCAGGAAGCGGCCTTCCAGGCGTACGTCAAGGCCGGCGGCGGTTTCGTCGGCGTCCACGACGCCGCGCGCGCCCAGCCGGAATCCTCCTGGTTCACCGGTCTGATCGGCACCCGCCCGGCCGCCGGCCTGCCCAACGCGGAGAAGCCGGTCTCGGCCACGGCGAGCGCCGAGAACCCGCCGAACGAGACCGCGGCGAAGGCGATCGACGGGTCGACGGGCACCAAGTGGCTGACGTTCTCCCCGACCGGGTGGCTCGCCGCCAAGCTGGCCAAGCCGGTCGTGGTGTCCCGCTACGCGCTGACCTCGGCCAACGACTTCCCGGGCCGGGACCCGAAGAACTGGACCCTGCAGGGCTCCCAGGACGGCGCCACCTGGACCGACCTGGACACCCGGACCGGGGAGACCTTCCCGCAGCGGTTCCAGACCCGGCAGTTCAGCTTCGACAACAGCACGGCGTACCAGCACTACCGGCTGAACATCACCGCGAACAGCGGGGAGCCGCTGATCCAGCTGGCCGAGCTGTGGCTGATCGGACCCGACGCCGGCCCCGCCCCGGACAGCACGGTGCAGCGGGCGGTCGTCGACGTCACCGACCGGCAGCACCCGGCCAACAAGGGCCTGCCGCTGACCTGGACCCGCTCCGACCAGTGGATCAACTGGGACCCGAGCCCGGTCGGCAAGGTCCACACCATCGCCCAGGTCGAGGAGGGCACCTACAACGCGGGGCTGAGCGGCAACGGGGCGTTCCACCCGATCTCCTGGTGCCAGGACTACGACGGCGGCCGGTCGTTCTACACCGGCATGGGGCGCACCGCAGACAGTTGGACCGGGGACAAGCAGTTCCAGGGCCACCTGGCCGGGGCCATCAAGTGGACGACCGGCATGGTGCGCGGCGACTGCCAGGCGACCATCGCCGCGAACTACCGGATCGAGCGGCTCACCGCCGCCAACCAGGCCGGCCAGCTCGACCAGATCGGTGAGCCGCACGGCCTGACCATCGCGCCCGACGGCGCGGTCTACTACATCGGCAAGGCGGCCTGCCCGACCGGGCCGGTCGCCAGCTGGGACGACCCGAAGGTCGGCCTCGGCTGCGGCACGATCCACCGCTGGGACCCGAAGACCAAGCAGGTCAAGCTGCTCACCACGCTGCCCGTGATGGGCAACCGGGGCAGCGGCAGCGAACTGGTCAAGAACGAGGAGGGCCTGGTCGGCATCACCCTCGACCCGAAGTTCGCGCAGAACGGCTGGGTCTACGTCTACTGGATGCCGCACGAGTCCATCGACCGGGACCGGCGGATCGGCCAGCGGACCGTGTCCCGGTTTACCTACGACGCCGCGAAGCAGACCATCGACCAGGGCACCCGCAAGGATCTGCTGCACTGGGACACGCAGATCCACAGCTGCTGCCACGCCGGCGGCGGGATGACCTTCGACGAGAGCGGCAACCTCTACATCGGCTCCGGCGACAGCAACTCCTCCGGCGGGTCCAACGGCTACGCCGGCAACAACTGGACCCAGGACTACAAGGGCACCTCGTTCCAGGACGCCCGGCGTACCGCCGGCAACACCAACGACCTCAACGGCAAGATCCTGCGCATCCACCCCGAGGCCGACGGCACCTACACGATCCCGCAGGACAACCTGTTCACCGGCAAGGAGGAGGGCGGCGGCAAGACCCGCCCGGAGATCTACGTGATGGGCGTACGCAACATCGCCCGGATCGCCTGGGACCCGGTCAACCACTGGCTGACCGCCGCCTGGGTCGGCCCGGACGCCGGCGGCCCCAGCCCGGACCTCGGACCGGCGAAGTACGAGACTGCACGATCATCACCTCGGCGGGCAACCAGGGCTGGCCGTACTGCATGGGCAACCGGCAGCCCTACCGGGACCGCAGCACCACCGACGCGAACGTGCTGACCGGCTGGTACGACTGCGACAACCTGAAGAACGAGTCGCCGCGCAACACCGGTCTGGTCAACATCCCGCCGGCCCGGGACAACATGATCTGGTACTCGCCGCAGGGCGGTGGGCCGGTCTACCCGAAGCGCGCCGACGGCAGCGGGCTGCCGACGTACGTGGCGGGCGAGGAGAAGTTCACCCAGCCGTACCTCAAGGGCGGCGGGCAGGCCATCATGGACGGCCCGACCTACCAGCGGGAAAAGGTCGACACCGACAGCGGGGTCGCCTGGCCGGCGTACTGGGACGACAAGTGGTTCATCGGTGACCAGTCCAACGCCAACAACCGGGTCGCCGTCACCGTGGACCCGGACAAGGTGCCCGACCACGGCCCGCCGGCATTCGCCGAGGACCTGCGCCAGATCATCCGATCCGGCAACGGCGCCAACCAGCTGCAGTCCTGGATGGACGCCAAGTTCGGCCCGGACGGGGCGCTCTACATGCTGGACTACGCGGGCGGCTTCTTCAGCCTGCACCCGAACCAGAAGCTGATCCGCGTCGCCTACCAGGGCGGCCCGGCGACGCCGCGACCGAGCGACGCCATCGCCCGGGCCGTGGCGCAGAGCAGCCCGAAGACGATCGCGTTCTCCAGCGCCCGGGCCGGCGGCATCGCCTGGGAGTGGAACTTCGGCGACGGCAGCGCGCCCTCGCACGAGGCGAACCCGACGCACACCTACGCCGACTACGGCACCTACCAGGCCACGCTCAAGGTGACCTACGCCGACGGCGAGGTGGCCACCGCCAAGATCGAGGCCGTCGCGGGCTGCACCGCGCCGGACGCCCGCAAGACGGTGCAGCTGCTCGACAAGGACACCGGCGTGGCCAACCGCCAGGCCGGCGGCAACTGCACGGTCAACGACCTGATCGACGATGAGCGCAACTGGACGAACCACGGCCAGTTCGTCAGCCACGTCGCCGGTGTGGTCAACGACCTGCGCGCCGACGGCGTGCTGGACAACCGGGAGGCGACGAAGATCAACACTGCGGCGGCCCAGTCCGAGATCGGCAAGGTCGCCGGGTACCGGGCGCTGTTCGACGGCACCGCGGAGTCGCTGGCCGACTGGCGGCAGGCGCCCGGCGGTTCGTTCGCGCTGCGGCCGGACGGGTCGATCCGCAGCTCCGGTGGGCTCGGCATGCTCTGGTACGCCAAGGACGAGTTCGCCGACTTCTCCCTGCGGATGAAGTTCCGGGACGTCTCCGCCGACGGCGTCAACGCCAACAGCGGCGCCTTCACCCGGTTCCCGGACCCGCGGATCCCGCTGGACCAGCGTCCCGCCGGCAGTTGCGGCACCGTCGGGTCGGCCCGGACCTCCCAGGCCTGGGTGGCGATCTACTGCGGCCAGGAGATCCAGATCTACGACGGGACCACGGGTGAGCCGCAGAAGACCGGCTCGATCTACAACTTCGACCCGGTCGGCCTGGACCAGGCCGGGGTGACCCCGAAGGGCCAGTGGAACGACTACGAGATCCGGGTGGTCGGGCAGCACTACACGATCATCCGCAACGGCGCGGTGATCAACGAGTTCGACAACACGCCGGGCAAGGCGTCGTCCCGCCAGGGCGACCCGCCGACCGACCTGCGCCAGTTCCTCAGCGGCTTCGTCGGGTTGCAGAACCACGGCACGAACGACCTGATCGAGTTCCGCGACGTGCGGGTACGCGAGCTGTAGCGATCCGGTGCCGGGTACGGGGATGTGCCTCCGTACCCGGCACCTCGTCCGTCCCAGGTGGGCGCCGCCGCCGGCCGCCGTTGCCGTCGACCGTACGACAGGCGTAGGAGCGGATGCCGCGCATCTTCCACACGTGTCCGAAGACCGATCACGGCCGAATTCATAGTTTCATTTCGATCGTTGCGGTGTCACCCGCGCCCGGCCGGTCGGGGACGGGCGCGGGCCGTCGACGGTCGGCGCGGGGAGGAGGAGCACGCGAATGCAGAGTCCGAGGATTGCCTGGCGGGCGCTGGTGGTGGCCGCGGTCACCGCGGCGGCCGCCCTGCGGGCGACGAGCGCGATGGCGCAGCCGGGGGCCGACGAGCGGCCCAGGCTGGTCGTCGAGAACGGCGTCACCCAACCGGCGTTCGCCTACAGCGACGCGGTCCGGGAGAGAATCTTCGTCACCTCCGACGTCGACACCGACGGGGACGGCGCGCTCGACGTGGTGGCCATGGACGTCATGCGGCCCAGGGCCAGTGAGAACGGGCTCCGGGTCCCGGTGGTGATGGACGCCAGCCCGTACTACTCGACGGTGTGCCGGGGCAACGAGAGTGAGTGCAAGGGCGACGTCGACGGCGACGGGCTGAACGACAGATGGCCGCTCTTCTACGACAACTACTTCGTGCCGCGCGGTTACGCGTTGATCCTCCTCGACATGATCGGTACCAACAATTCGACGGGATGCCCGGTCACGGGCGGCCGGGCCGACAACATCAGCGCGCCGACGGCGATCGACTGGCTCAACGGGCGGCGACGCGGGTTCGACGCCGCCGGCAGAGAGGTCGTCGCCGACTGGCACAACGGCCGGACGGGCGTGATCGGCAAGTCGTACGACGGCACGCTCGCCAACGCCGCCGCGGCGAGCGGGGTGGACGGCCTGACCACGATCGTGCCGATCTCGGCCATCTCCAGCTGGTACGACTACTCGCGCAGCAACGGTCTGGTCACCCGGGCCAACAACTATTCGGGCAGCCTCGCCAACACCGTCACCAACCCGGCCCGCCGGGCGTACTGCGCGCCGGTGCGTGGCACGCTCGGGCAGGGGGGTGACGACGTCACCGGGGACTACAACGACTTCTGGGCGGAGCGGGACTACGTGCCGCACGCCGACCGGGTCAGGGCGAGCGTCTTCGTGGTGCACGGCATCAACGACGACAACGTCCGCCCGGACCACTTCAGCAGGTGGTGGGCCGCCCTGGGCGAGCGGGACGTGCCCCGCAAGCTCTGGCTGACCGGCACCGGGCACGTCGACCCGTTCGACTTCCGCCGAGCCGAATGGGTCGACACCCTGCACCGCTGGTTCGACTTCTGGTTGCAGGGCATCGACAACGGGATCATGCGGGAACCGACCGTCGACATCGAGCGGCTGCCGGACGTCTGGGAGACGGCGCGCACCTGGCCGCTGCCCGACACCCAGCCGACCCAGGTGTTCCTGCAGGCGCCGGTCGGTGATGGCGCGGGCGGACTGTCGGTCCGTCCGGGCCCCGGGAACAGGTCGGCTACCTTCCAGGACACGCCCACGATGAGCCAGACCAATGCCATCCGGCATCCGTCCGACCCGCTGGCGAACACCCAGAACCGGCTGGTGTTCCTGTCCCCACCGTTGACGGGCTCCCTGCACATCTCGGGCACACCGATCGTCAAGATCAACGCTTCGGTCGACGGCGAGGACACCAGCTTCGCCGGGCTGCTGGTCGACTACGGGACCCGTCAGCGCTTCAGTACCGCGGGCGATGGCATCCGGACCCTGACCGAGGAGGACTGCTGGGGTGCGGAGGCCGACTGGGGCGGCTTCGCCGAGGACGCCTGCTATCGCAAGGTGGAGAAGACCGTCGCCACGAACCCGCAGGAACTCGTGACCAAGGGCATCATCGACGGCCTCAACATCGATTCGCGTACCGAGTCCACCCCGCTCGTGCCCGGTCAGAAGAACGCCGTCGACCTGTCCCTGCTGCCCGAGGACTACGTCTTCGACGCCGGCCACCAGATCGGCGTGGTCCTGCTGTGTTCATACTCCGGTTACAGCAGCCGGGCGAAGCAGAACCGGGCCGACATCACCATCCACTTCGACCGCAGCCGGATCCAGTTGCCCGTCGTGGGTGGCCGGACGGCGGCCGTGGCGGCCGGTCTGTAGGTATCCGGGAGCGGGGCGTCGCGCACCGCACGCCCCGCTCCCGGGCCCGCCGCGCCGGCCCGCCGACGATCAGGGACCGAGCTGGTACCGGCCGGTCAGGCGGCCGAGCTTCAAGGCCAGGTGCAGGCAGAGCCGTTCGTTGCCATCCTTCAGATCCCTGTCCGCGAGCGACTCCACCCGTTGCAGCCGGTAGTACAGCGTGGTGCGGTGCAGCGCAGCCGTTCAGCCGTGGCATGAGCGTTGCCAGCCAGGTCGAGGTAGGTCTCCAACGTCTCCAACAGCACCTGGTGGGCTTCGTCGCCCAGCAGCCGGCCCAGTCCCGGGTGCACCCGCGCGACGTCCAGGTGCCGGGCGTCCACGCCGGACAACAGGCGGTAGATTCCCAGCTCGGGCCAGTAGACGACTGGACCGAGAGCGGGCAGGTGGGTGCCCACCCGGGCCGCCTGGAAGGGTGTGCACGCTTGCCGAGGATCGACGACACGCTGACGTCGGTCTTCGATCAGCGCCGGCCGGTTGACCTGCTGCTGCGGGGCTGGCCGGGCGGTGTCGACGCGCCGACCCTCGACGGCAAGCTGCGCGAACTGGTGCTGGCGCTCTGACGCGACGTCCAGCCCGTTCCGGGCCGTGCACGTCCGCCGCGGTCGTTATGCTCCCGCCGTGTTCCGAAATCTCTTCAACCGTGGTCCGGAGCCCGTCGAGCCGGCCGCCGACCTCGACCCGGCCCTCGACGACCACGACCTGCGGGCCGCCCGCGACAAGGCGCTCACCGGCGACTGGCAGGCCGCCCGCGACGTCGTCGAGGCCGCCGGCTCCGACTGGGAACGACGCGGGCGCCGGGTGTCGGCGCTGGGCGTGGCGGCCGCGGACGACGGAGCCTGGCTCGACGCCTGGCGCGCGGAAATCCCGGACGACCCGGCGGCGGCGGCGATCTGGGCGTCGAC
>NZ_JAEVHJ010000336.1:0-6951 GCF_016802855.1 Micromonospora sp. ATA51
GCGGGCCTCGCAGGGGCGGGCGTCCGTGGCCGACCGCAACTTCCGGGAAGTTGGGGCGGTTCGAAGCCGGCACTTCCCGGAAGTTGTGCGATCAGCCGCGGGGCGTGGCGGCGGTGGGGGGAGCGGACGGTGGGTCAGGTGGTGGCGGCGGCCAGCTCGGCGGGGGCGGCCTCGCCGAGGGTCTCCCGGCGGTGGCGCAGCTCGACGGGGAGCACGACGAGGGCGACCAGCGCGCCGATGGCACCGGTGACCGCGAAGCCCCAGAGGGGCGCCGAGGCGTCGATCACCGCGCCGGCGAGCGGGGCGCCCACCGCGATGCCGACGGTGACCGCGGAGCCGTGCAGGCCCATCGCCTCGCCGCGTACGCCGGCGGGGGCGAGCCGGCTCACCGCGTCGGAGGTGGCGGCGATGGTCGGCGCAGAGCGCCCGGCCGGGACGAGTGCCAGGCAGAGCAGCCACCAGTGCGAACCGCCCAGCCCGACCGGGATGGTGCAGAGGCTGAGCGCGGCCATCAGCGCCAGCGGCGAGAACGATCGGCTGACCGCCCCGTACGCGAAGCCGCCGACCAGCGACGCGACCGCCCACATGGCCAGCACCACGCCGGTCCAGCCGACCTCGCCGCTGGCCCGCAGCACGGCGACCACCGCGACGTCGGTGCCGCCGAGCACCAGGGTGGCGGCGAGGCTCACCGCCAGCACGGCGAGCAGCCGGGGCGTGAGCCATTCTCGGCGGGACACCTTCCGGTGCGGGCCCGCCGGCTCGTCGGCGCTGCGGGTGGGCGGGTTCAACAGCCAGAACGCGACGCCGGAGGCGACGATCCCGGCGCCGACCGCCCAGAGGGTGGTGCGCGGGGAGATGGCGGTGGCCAGCGCCACGGCCAGCGCCGGGCCGACCATGAACGACAGCTCGACCGACATCGAGTCCAGCGCGTACGCCGGGCGCCGGCGTTCGGCCGGGACCAGCGCGGCCACCGACTGGCGGACCACCGAGAAGACCGGCAGGGCGAGCAGCCCGGCCAGGAACGCGGCCGGCAGCAGCACCGGGTAGGACAGCGTGGGGGCGCTGGCCCAGAAGACCGCCTCGGCGACGGTGGTCAGGGCGAGCACCGGTCGCAGGCCGCGCCGGTCCACCAGCCGGCCGAGCAGCGGCGAGCCCAGCGCGGCGCCGACGGTCGACGCGGCGCCGACCAGGCCGGCCGCGCCGTATCCCCGGCCGAGGTCGAGCACGACGTAGAAGGTGAGCGTCACCCCGGTCGCGGTGAGCGGGATGCGCGCCAGCACCGACACCAGCAGCAGCGACCGGAGACCGGGCAGGGCGAGTGCCTGCCGGTAAGGCTTCAAGTTCACGACGGTCCGTACCTCCGGCGCCATCCTTGACCGGGGGTACGACAGCCGCAAGCGATTACCTGGTCAAGCGGTGCTGATCACAGGCCGGCCGACCATGGCGACCCCGGCGCCGTCCATCGTCCGCAGCGCCATGTCGGTGGTGTCCCGCGCGACGCCGGCCGTCAGGTCCAGCAGCACCGTGGTGTCAAAACCCTTCTGGGCGGCGTCGAGGGCCGTGGCCCGGACGCAGTGGTCGGTGGCGATGCCGACCAGGTCGACCCGGTCCACCCCGTGCCGGCGCAGCCAGTCGGCCAGGCACTCGCCGTCGTCGGCGTGCCCCTCGAAGCCCGAGTACGCGGCCGCGTGCTCGCCCTTGTGGAAGATCGCCTCCACCCGCCCGGTCTCCAGGTTGGGGTGGAACTCGGAGCCCGGGGTGCCGACCACGCAGTGCCGGGGCCAGGAGTCGACGAAGTTGGGCGGGTCGCCGAAATGGGCGCCCGGATCGACGTGGTAGTCCTTCGTGGCGACCACGTGGTCCCACCGGTCCGGCTCGGCGGCGAGCAGCCGGGAGATGCCGGCTGCCACGCCGGCCCCGCCGGCCACCGCGAGGGCGCCACCCTCGCAGAAGTCGTTCTGCACGTCCACGATGATCAGCGCGTTGCTCACCGGAACACTCCTTCGTCAGGTCGCGGGTACGACGGTCACCGGGACGGCCGGGTCGCCGCCGGAAAGCTTCAGGCCCTCCCACGGGATGGAGATCAGGCACTCCCGCAGGTGCTCCCGCGACTCGTCCAGCGTCGGCAGCGCCACCGGCTCGCCGTCGACCACGAACGAGCGCTGGAGGAGCCGGTCGTTGGGGTGCCGGTCCGGTACGCCCTGCGGCACGATGATCTCCTCGGTGGCGGTGCCGGTCGGCTTGTGCCGGCGTACCGCCACCTTCCGGCCGCCGATGGTGGCCTTGTGCTCGGAGCGCTTGACCACCGGCCGCCCGTCCACCTCGACCAGCTTGTAGACCAGGCCGGCGGTGGGCGCGCCGGAGCCGGTCACCACGGCGGTGCCGGCGCCGTACATGTCGACCGGCTCGGCGGCGAGCGAGGCGATCGAGTACTCGTCGAGGTCGCCCGAGACGATGATCTTGGTTTCGGTGGCGCCGAGCGAGTCGAGCAGCTCCCGGGACTGCTGGGCGATCACCGCCAGGTCGCCGGAGTCGATCCGGACGGCCCGCAGCTCCGGACCGGCCACCTCGATCGCGTTGCGGATGCCCTGGCTGATGTCGTACGTGTCGACCAGCAGCGTGGTGTCCTTGCCCAGCGTGGCGACCTGCGAGGCGAACGCCGCCTTCTCGTCGTCGTGCAGCAGGGTGAACGCGTGCGCGGCGGTGCCGGCGGTGGGGATGCCGTACCGCTGGCCGGCGGCCAGGTTCGAGGTGAACCGGAAACCGGCCAGGTACGCCGCCCGGGCTGCGGCCACCGCCGCCTCCTCGTGCGCCCGGCGGGACCCCATCTCGATCAACGCCCGACCCCGGGCGGCGGTGACCATCCGGGCGGCCGCCGCGGCGACCGCGCAGTCGTGGTTGAGCACCGACAGCACCAGCGTCTCCAGCACCACGCACTCGGCGAAGCCGCCGGAGACGGTGAGGATCGGGGAGTTGGGGAAGAAGAGCTCGCCCTCGGCGTACCCGTCGACGTCGCCGGTGAAGCGGTAGTCGGCCAGCCAGTCGGCGGCCCGGTCGTCCACCACGCCGGTGCGGCGCAGAAAGTCGACCTCGTCGGCGTCGAACCGGAAGTCCCGGATCATGTCGACCAGCCGTCCGGTGCCGGCGACCACGCCGTAGCGGCGGCCCGCCGGCAGCCGCCGGCTGAACACCTCGAAGACGCAGCGGCGGTCGGCTGTCCCGTCCCGCAGGGCGGCGCTGACCATGGTCAGCTCGTAGTGGTCGGTCAGCAGCGCGGGGCGAAGGGTGCTCACCGGTCCAGCCTAGAGTTCAGGCGGAATCGCCGCCGTCGTGGCCCGGCATCGACCGGAGGACGTCCTTCAGCTCGGCCCGCCCGGCCACGCCCAGCTTGCTGTAGACGCGCTGGAGGTGGTTCTCCACCGTCCGGCTGGACAGGTAGAGCCGCTCCGCGATGGCCCGGCTGGTCACCCCGTCGGCGGCGAGGCGAGCCACCTCCCACTCGCGGTCGCTCAACGTCGGCCGGAGCCGCTGCAGCGCCGGGGTCGAGATCCGGTCGCAGCTGCCCAGCAGGGTGGCGAGCCGCTCCCGGGCCGGGCCGATGCTGGCGGAGCGGCTCTGCCGCAGCCGGTGCAGCGCCATCGCCACCGCCTCGGCGGCATAGACGGTCAGCCCGAGCCGGGCCAGGCCGTCGGCGACGGCGAGCAGGTCGGTGGTGGAGTCCGCCATGGCGGCGCGGGCGTACCGGGCGAGCAGCGGCGGCAGCACGCCGTCGACCTGCTCGGAGAGCTCGGCCAGGCGCTGCGCCACCGTACGCCGACCGCCGTCGGTACAGGTCGGGCCGACCTGGGCGGCGGCCTGGTCCAGCCGGACCAGGTCGAGCAGGACCAGCACCTCGTGACCGGTGAGCCCGTCCGCGCGGAGCCGGTCGGCGAGTTGGCCGAGGTGCTTGGTCGCGCCCGGCAGGTCGCCGCTGGCGGCGAGCACCGCCCCACGGGCCTGCTCCAGCCAGGGGTAGAGCACCGCCATCCCGGGGGCCTGGGTGCGGTCCGCCTCGGCCATCGCCTCCGCGGCGTGCGCCGCGTCGCCGCGCAGCGCCGCCGCCTGGGCGCGTTCGGCGTGCGCCAGCCCGGCGTACACCCGGCTGGTGGCGAGCACGGCGCAGGCGCCGAGGCTGGTCTTCAACGCCTCGTCGCTCTGCCCGCGCAGCCGCGCCGCGTACGCCTGAAGAATGGCCAGGTAGCCGGTGCCCAGCCGGAAGTCGCCGGCGCCCGCGAGGTCGGCGAACTCGTCGGCCACGATCGCGTCGATGCCGGCCAGGTCACCGGAGAGCGCGAGCCGGGTGCCCCGGGCCAGCTCCATGGCGAGCTGGAGGTACGGCATGTCGCCCCGCCAGCGCCCCGCCTCGGCCTGCACCCGGGCGATCGCGGTCGCGCTGCGCCGGAACCGGCCCTGGGCGGCCTGAAGGTGGGCGATGGTGCACCGGGCCAGCTCCCGGGCGGCCACCGAGGCGGCCGGGCGGTCCAGCACGGCCCGGGCCAGCCGCAGGGCGACGGCGGTGTCCAGCCGGTGCAGCCGCATGATGGCCTCGAAGGCGCGGACCCGGGCCAGGTCGGCCAGGTCGGTCAGCTCCCCGCTCCGGGCGGCGATCTCCTCCACCGTGGACTCCCGGCTCAGCCCCCAGTAGCTGACCATGCCGCGCACGGTCAGCCAGCGGCTGCGCCGCCGGTCGGAGCGGACGTCCGCGGAGACCGAGTCGAGCACCTCGATCGCCTCGTCCGGCCGGTCGGCGAACATCAAGATGGTGGCGAGCAGTTCGGCGGCGTCGAACCCGCCGTCGGCCTCCAGCGCCGCCCGGGCCAGCCGGGTCGCCAACGGCACGTCGTACCGGCCGAAGGCCTGGGCCGCCGCGTCGAGCAGCAGGGCCGGGTCCTGCGCGGTGCCCGAGTCCAGTCGCCACACCGCTACCCGGAGCAGGTCGTCGCGTCGCCGTTTGCCGACCTGTTCCAGCAGGTCGGCCAGGGTCGCCTGGAGCCGGCGGGTCCGGCTCACCGGGCACTGCCGGCGCATCACCTCGCCGTACAGCGGGTGGGCGAGCCGCACGTTCAGCCGCCGGTCGTCGAGCACCAGGCTGATCAGGCCGCGTTCCTCGGCGGTCTCCACGTCGGTCGGCTCCACCGCCCGCTCCAGCAGTTGCAGGCCGAGCGGCTCACCGAACGCGACCAGCTCGACCACCGACCGGACGCCGGGGGTGAGCTGGCCGATCCGGGTGTCGATCAGGTCGGTCAGGCTCGGCGCCAGCTCCAGCCGGCCGGTCCACTTCCAGATCCCGTACGTGCGGGTCAGCTCGCCGCCACCGGTGGCGGCCAGCACCAGCTCGCGCAGCAGCAGCGCGTTGCCCGCGGTGAGCCGGTACAGCCGCTCGGCCGACCCGGCGTCGACCGGCCCGCCGAGGATCGCGGCGAGCAGCCCGGTGGTCTCGACGGGGTTCAGCGGGCCCAGCTCGACCAGGTCGACCAGGTCGTCGGTCCAGAGTGCGCGGATCGGCAGCGGGATCTGCTCGCCGTTGCGCAGCGTCCCGAGCACGGTGGCGTTCTCGGCCCGGGAGATCAGGTGCACCAGCGCCGCCGAGGGCGGGTCGAGCAGGTGCACGTCGTCGATCGCGAGCACGATGCGTCGCCCGGCCGCCTGTCCCTGCAGCACGTCCACGGCCCAGCGCAGGATGCCGGCGGGGGAGAGGCCCTGGGGCTGGTCGGCCGGGAGCACCTGGACCAGCCCGCCGAAGGGCAGCGCGGCGGTGGTGGCGCTGGCCGAGACCGACCAGATGGCGTACCGGTCGGTGGGCAGGGCCGCGACGCCCTCGCGCAGCAGCCGGCTCTTGCCGACCCCCGCGCTGCCGCTGAAGAGCAGTCCACGCCCCTCCGGGCTGCCGACCGCCGACAGCAGACGGTTGAGCTCATCCGTGCGGCCCACGAAGTCCCACCGGCTCATCGCAGCAGCATATCGACGGTAATCCGTCCGCGCGCGTACCGTCACGTAGCGAAGTTGAGTAACCTGTTGATTACCGGTGAGTATCCGAAGTGTGCGGCCGGCAGTAGGCCCCGCCGTACTCTTCCGGCATCCGGTTTGCACCACCGGAGTTCCCACGCGGCCGGCCAAGATTCCGGTCGCCCGACCGGGAGGCCGCTTGATGAAGCCGGGTCCTCTCCGCGCGGTCGACGTGCCCGATCCGGGTGGGTCGGCCGAGCCGCCGCGGTGCGCCCCGCTGCCCACCCGGGTCGGGGTGACCAGCCCGGGCCCGGACGAGCCGCTGGCCGTGGTGGCCGCCGGTCCGGCCGGCGCGGGCCGCCGGCAGGTGCTGGCCGCCCTGCTCGGGCTCGAACCGGGGATGCTCGCGGTGCCCGCCGGCAGTTGCCTGCTGGTCAACCACGCTCGGGTGCCGACCCGCGCGGCGTACGTGCCGGGCTACCGGCAGCCGCACTCGTACGGCGCGGACCCGCTGGCCGCCGGTCCGGCGCTGGCCCGCCCGCCGCGCCGGGTGGAGCTGAGCGTCCCCGACCCGCTGCTGCGGCACTTCGCCGTGCTCGACACGCCGGACACCGGGTCGCTCGGCGTCGCCGGGGGACGGGTGCTGCTGGACGCGGTCGGCCGGGCCGGCGCGCTGCTCTTCGTGATCTCCGCGGACCAGGCCTTCACCGCCGCCGAGCTGCACCTGCTGGCCGAGGTGGCCCACGCCGGCGTCACGGTCTTCTTCGCGGTCACCCCGGGGACGGCCGGCTGGGCCGCGCTGTCGGACGGCGCGACGACGACGGAGGACGCGGGGGCGTCCGTCCCGCCGGCCGCCCGGCACGGCGGGTCGGGCCGGCGACCGGTCGACCCGGTCGAGGTCTCTCTCGCGGCGCACCGGGCCGCCCTGCGTGGCCGCCGTGCCGAGCCTCGCCGGGGCCCGCCTGG